>JAHFCD010000059.1 GCA_023249695.1 Elusimicrobiota bacterium | reverse complement strand
CGGCCGGCTCGACGTGCTCAAGGGGATCGATCTCCGCATCGACGCGGGCGAGTTCGTCGCGATCATGGGGCCGTCGGGCTCGGGCAAGTCCACCTTGACCCAGATCCTCGGCCTGCTCGACCGGCCGACGGCGGGGAGCTACAAGCTGCTCGGCTTGGACGTGTCGGCTTTGTCGGACGACGAGGGCGCGGCCCTGCGCTCGCGCACGATCGGGTTCGTCTTCCAGATGTTCAACCTGCTGGCGAGGACCAGCGCCCTCGATAACGTCGGCCTCCCGATGCTCTACACCGGCGAGCCGGGACGCGACGAGCGCGCGGCCGAGGTGCTGCGCGAGATCGGCCTGGGGGACCGTCTCGATCACGCCCCGAATCAGCTCTCCGGCGGCCAGCAGCAGCGAGTCGCCATCGCGCGGGCCCTGGTCAACAAGCCCCGCCTGATCTTCGCCGACGAGCCGACCGGAAACCTGGCCTCGGACCAGGCCGAGGAGATCCTGGGACGCCTCGTCGCGATGAACGACTCCGGCATCACGCTCGTGATGGTGACGCATGAGCCGGACATCGCCGCCCACGCGAAGCGCATCATCAAGATCAAGGACGGCGTCATCGTCTCCGATGAGATGAACGCGCAGCGCCGCGGCGCGGCCGCGGCGGCCCCGGCCCGCGAGGTTCGGGCGGAGAGCCTGGTGTCCGTTCCGCCGTCGCGCGAGCTGAGCTGGGAGGAGTTCATCGAGCACGTGCGCTCGGCGCTGGGCGCGATCCGTTCCAATAAGCTGCGCAGCGCCCTCTCGATGCTCGGCATCCTGATCGGCGTGACCGCGGTGATCGCGATGCTGGCGATCGGCAAGGGCGCGCAGAAATCCGTCGAGACCCAGCTCTCGAGCCTGGGCTCGAACCTCGTCATGCTGTTCCCCCAGCCGCCGCGCGGCGGCGGCGGCGGCATCGGCGGCGGCGGCGGCGGCGCACGCGCGGCGATGGGATCCTTCAGCCGCATCGCGATGGACGACGTCGTCGCGATTCGCCGCGCGCATCCCGGCATCGCGCGCGCCGCGGGCGAGGTTCAGGGAAGTGTCCAGGCGGTTTTCGCCGACAAAAACACGAACACCAGCCTCACCGGCGCGGAGCCGGAGTATGCCGACATGCGCAACGCGCAGGCCTACTACGGCCGATTCTTCACCTCCGCCGAGAACGACGAGATGGCGCGCGTCGCCCTGCTGGGGCCGACCGTCGCGACCGCCCTCTTCGGCGACGCCGATCCGCTCGGCCGCTCGATCAACGTCGAGCACATTAAGTTCAAGGTGATCGGCGTGCTCCCGCGCAAGGGCTCGAGCGGCTTTCAGGACCAGGACGACAAGATCCTGATCCCGCTGAAGACCGCGATGAAGAAGGTCCTGGGCCGGCAGTTCCTCGGGACGATCGCGATCGAGACGACCGGTCCGGAGCAGACGGACGCCGTGATCGAGGCCGTGCGCGCGCTGATGCGCAAGCGCCACCGTCTGCCCGACTACAAGGAAGACGACTTCTCGCTGCGGAACATGGCGGAGATCCAGGCCGCGCTGACCGGCACCTCGAAGATTTTTTCCTTGCTGCTCGGCATCGTCGCGGCGATCTCGCTCATCGTCGGCGGCATCGGCATCATGAACATCATGCTCGTGTCCGTCACCGAGCGCACGCGCGAGATCGGCCTGCGCAAGGCGATCGGCGCGACGCGGCGCGCGGTCCTCATCCAGTTCCTCATCGAGGCGGTCGCGATGTCCACCTGCGGAGGCCTCCTCGGCATCGCGTTCGGCATGGGCATCGCGTTCGGCATGTCCTACTTCGCGGGCTGGGCGGCGATCGTCACGCCGCAGTCGGTCCTGCTCGCCTTCGTCTTCTCGGCCGGGACCGGCATCGTCTTCGGATTCTGGCCGGCGCGCAAGGCGTCATTGCTGTCGCCGATCGAAGCGCTTCGCTACGAGTAGCGCGGCGGCCGCCATCGCGGAGGTGTAGACGGCCGCGTACGCGAGCGAGGCGGCCTTGGCCGTCAGCCAAGGCCGGAACAGTCGCGCGGTCAGCCACTGCTTGAGGTCGCCCTCGTCCGTGCCCGGCACGGCCATCGGGACGGATTCCTGTATGCCGTACACGAAGCCGGCGAGGAGGTAGACGAGCAGCGCGCGGCGGCCGAGGGCCTCGAACGGCCGGGCCCAGCTCGCTTCCCGGCCTTCGACCAGCCGCAGGCACGCGGCGAGCCCGGCGAGCGAGAGCCCGCCCGCGAACAAGGCGTAGGAGCTCGTCCAGAGGTGCTTGTTCATCGGCAGCATCGCGCTCCACGCCGCGCCGAGCGCGGCGAGCCCCAACCCCCACGCGGCGAGCCGGCGCGCCGCCGAGGAGCCTTCCCGCGTCAACAGGCGTCCCGCGATGAGCCCGAGCAGCGAGGTGGCCAGCGCGGGGACGGTGGCGAGGAGTCCTTCGGGATCGCCCCAGCGGTCGTTCATCAAATGCCCCGGGAACAGGCGTCGGTCGAGCCAGTAGGACAGATTCCCCTCGGGAGTCAGGACTCCGGCCCCGAGCCCCGGCACCGGGACGCGCATGAGCAGAAGCCAATAGACGAGGAGCAGGCCGGCGGCCGCGACGGGCTCCGCTTTGGGGCGGCCCAGGAACAGGAAGGCCTCGACGCCGAGGTAGCATAGGGCGATGCGCTGCAGCACTCCGGGAAACCGGACTCCGACCGTGCCCCGGTAAATGAACTCGTTCTCCAGGAGGCCGAGGCCGATCAGCATGCCCGCGCGCAGAAGCGCCCGCCGGGCGGACTTCGCGGGAGGGTCGCCCCGCCCCTCGCGGGCGGCGGCGGCGAAGGCGGCGGAGGCGCCCATGATGACCAGGAACGCCGGAAAAATCAGGTCCGTCGGCGTGCAGCCGTTCCACACGGCGTGCCGCAGCGGCGCGAACACGTCGTCGCTGCCGGGCGAGTTGACGAGCACCATCGCCGCGACCGTCAGGCCTCGAAAGACGTCCAGGGACCTTAAACGGCTCATTCCTTAGTATAGACCCGCAACCGCGCGTTCTCAAGCGCGCGAACGATAGTCTCCGTTCTTCGTATGATTGGGGCATGCTCGCGAACCTGCTCGCGTTGGCGCTCGCTCTTCCCCTCTCGGCCGCCGAGGCTCCGCCCGACCGCATGACCGAACACGAGCGCGCCATCCATGTTCTCGACCGCCTGGGGTATGGTCCCCGTCCCGGCGAGGTGGACAAGGTCCTGGCCGGCGGGGTGGACGCTTATATCGCCCGCCAGCTGCGGCCGGAGTCGATCGGCGATTCGGCGCTCGAAGGGAAGCTTCGTTCCTTTCGTTCGCTTCGGATGAGCGGGGCCGAGCTGTACGCGGCTTATCCCGACAAGAAGACGCGGCTCGCGGGAATGCTGGGCTCGGGCCGCAAGCCCCAGGAGGTCGCGCAGGAGCTGGCCGCGGCCAAGGTGCTGCGCGCCGTCGAGAGCGAGCGGCAGCTCCAGGAGGTCATGACCGACTTCTGGTTCAATCATTTCAACGTCGCGTCGCAGAAGAACCAGCTGCGGTGGCTGGTGTCCCCCTATGAGCGCGAGACGATCCGTCCGCTCGTGCTCGGCAAGTTCCGCGACCTGCTCGGCGCGGTCGCCCATAGCCCCGGCATGCTCATCTACCTCGACAACTTCCAGAGCACGATCGACGCGCGCTACGCGCCCGCGGGCTCGCGCGAGGATATCGCGGAGATGGAAGAAAAGATGTCCGAGGGCGGCAAGAAGAAGGGGCGGACCAAGCTCGGCCTCAACGAGAACTACGCGCGCGAGCTCATGGAGCTGCACACGCTCGGCGTGGACGGCGGCTACACGCAGAAGGACGTGACCGAGCTCGCCCGCATCCTGACCGGATGGAGCCTCGACCGGCCGAACAAGAAGAACCGCCTGAAGGACTTCGCGTTCAAGTTCAAGCGCCGCATGCACGATCCGGGCGAGAAGACTTTGCTCGGCGTCCGGTTTCCGTGGTCGGGCGAGGCGGAGGGCGACAAGGCCCTCGATCTGCTGGCGGGCCATCCCGCCACCGCGCGCTTCATCGCGGCCAAGCTGTGCCGGCGCTTCGTGTCCGACGATCCCCCCGCCGAGCTGATCGACCGCGTCGCCGCGCGCTTTCGCGCGACGGACGGAGACATCCGCGAGACGCTGCGGACGCTGTTCGCCGATCCGGCGTTCTTCGAGCGGCGCTTCTTCCGCGCGAAGGTCAAGACGCCGCTCGAGTTCGTCGCGAGCTCCCTGCGCGCGTCGCGCGCCGAGATCCGGGACCCGCTGAAGGTCGCCAAGTCGGTCGGCGGCCTCGGCCAGCCGCTGTATCAGTGCGAGCCGCCGACCGGCTGGCCCGACCGGGCCGCTCCGTGGGTCAACTCCGGCGCCTTGCTCGCGCGCATGCGCGCGGCGTCGGCCCTGTTCAACAAGTCTCCGGGCGCGCCCGTCTCGGCCGACGCGGCGCTGCCGCTGAACGGCGCGGATGCGCGCGTGAGCGGCAAGGCCGTGACCGCCTACGTGGACGCGTTTCTCGGCGGCGAGATCGGCGAGCGCACGCGCGCGGGGATCCTGGCGCGCCTCGACCATCCCGGGATGTCGCTCGAGAAGCTCGCCGCGCTCGTGATCGGCTCGCCGGAGTTTCAAAGGAGATAGCATGGACCTCGGCCCCGAGATGACGCGACGGCGGTTCCTGGCGCTGGGCGGCCTGACCGTGGCCGGCTGGGGCCTCGTGCCGGCCTGGGCTCGGGCCGCCGCGGCGGCGGCGCGCGGCTCGCGCAAGACCCTCGTGGTCCTTTTTCAGCGCGGGGCCGCGGACGGGCTCAACATCATCCCTCCTTACGCCGACCCCGCCTATCGCAAGGCGCGCCCGACGATCCGGATCGCCGAGCCCGGGCGTCCCGAAGGCGCGCTGGACTTGAACGGGACCTTCGGCCTGCATCCGCGGCTGGCGCCCCTGCTTCCCCTGTGGAAGGAAGGCCGCTTCGCCGTGGTCCACGCGGCGGGATCCCCGGACGCGACGCGCTCCCACTTCGACGCGCAGGACTGCATGGAGAGCGGCACGCCCGGCCGCAAGGCGACGCCGGACGGCTGGCTGAACCGGGCGCTCACCTCCGCGCGCATACCGCGCGGCCCGCTCTCCGCGGTGGCCCTCGCCGGGCGCACGCCGCGCACGATGACGGGCGCCTACCCGGTGCTCGCCGTGTCGGGCGCCGACCAGCTGCGCGGAGGCGGCGCGGCCGCCGACTCGTTCGAGGCCGTCTACGAGGACGCGGTCGACGATCTGCTCAGCGGTCCTGCCCGCGAGCTCGGACGCGCGCGCAAGGCCGTCGCCGGCTTCGAGAAGGCGGACGGCCGCGCCGTCGAGGACGCCGGCTACCCGAAGGGCAAGCTCGGCCGCGATTTCTTCGAGATCGCCCGCCTGATCAAGGCGGACGTCGGCCTGCGCGTGGGCTTCCTCGAGGCGGGCGGCTGGGACCACCACTTCAACGAGGGCTCGACGCAAGGCCAGCTCGCGAAGCGGCTCGACGAGCTCGGCGGCTCGATCGCGGCGTTTTATTCGGACCTCGGAGCCGCCGGCTCCGAGGTGCTGCTGCTCACGATGACGGAGTTCGCCCGCACGCTCGAGGAAAACGGGAACGGCGGCACCGATCACGGCCACGGCTCGGTCATGACCTTGTTCGGCCCGGTCAAGGGCGGCAAGGTGTACGGGAATTGGCCCGGCCTCGGCCCGAAGGCGCTGTACGAATCGCGCGACCTCGCCGTGACGACCGATTATCGCGCCGTCGTCAGCGAGGTCCTGCGCGGGCACCTCGGCCTCAAGGACACATCGGCGGTTTTCCCGGGCGGCCCGGACGCTCCTCTCGGCTTGCTATAATCCCGTCGTGGAGCGGATCACCGCCCTTTATATCGGACGCGTCGGCGACGTCATCGTCGCGACCTCTTTTCTGCGCGCGGTCCGGCGGCGTCATCCCAAGGCGCGCATCCGCCTGATCGTCGGCTGGCGCTCGACCCAGGTCCTGCCGCTGATCCCGTTCATCGACGAGTCTCTGGTCCTGGAAAAGCCCGGCAAGGTCGGCGCGAACTTCCGGTTCGCCTGGAAGGCCCTCCGCGAGCCCTGCGACCTGCTCGTGGATCTCAATTCCTCGTATTCCAAGACGTCCACCTTGATCGCGCGCGCGGTGGGCGCCCCCCGCCGCCTGGCCTTCGACAAGGGCCGCGGGCCGGCCGGCGTCTTCACCGAGCTCGTCGCGGCCCCCGGGGAGCGCGAGCACATGTGGGACCGCTACGGCCGCCTGGCCGCGGCGCTCGACGCGCCCTACGACCAGGATCCCGAGCTGCGCCTGCCGCCGGATGACCTGGACGAGGCCGACCGCCTGCTCGCGGGGATTCCGCCCTCGGGCGGCGGCTCGTTCCGAATCGTGATCCATCCCGGCAACTTCGATCGCTTCTCGTTCCGCTGGCCGGAGGAGAAGTTCGCGGCGCTCGCCGACCGCCTCCTCGACGACACGCGCGTGAAGCTGTTCTTCATGGGCGGGCCCGGCGAGCGCGACAAGGTGGCCGCGATCGTCAAGACGCTCAAGCGTCCGGTGCCGATCCTTCCCTCCGCCCGCCTCGGCGTCAGCGGGGGCATGCTCAAGCGCATGAACCTGTTCGTCTGCAACATCACCGGGACGACGCATCTCGCGGCCGCGCTCGGCGTGCCGACCTTCGGCTTCTACGCGGGCTACACCCAGGCCGTCTGGCGGCCGCGGGGCGCGCGTCACGGCGGGACGGTTTGCGCCGAGTGGGAGTCCTGCCGCGAGACGACGGTCGACGAGGCGCACGCCGCGCTCGCGGACCACGTCAAGCGGCTCAGCCCTTTCTAAGAAGCTCGCGAAGCGCCGCTTCCGCTTCGTCGACGGACGGGTGCCGCCCGGGGGTTTCGAGCAGGAGTTGCCCGGGCAGGTGCGCGTAGCCGAAGCGCCACGGCTCGGTGTGGCTGAAGAGCTGGACCGTGGGCACGCCGAGCGCGATCGCCAGATGCATCGGGCCCGTGTCGGCGGTGAGCACGGCGCGCGCGTGGACGAGCGCCGCGGCGAAGGCGCGCAGCGGCAGCTCCGGCGCTAAGCTCACCCCGGCTGGAATGACGCGGCCCTCGAGGAGCTTGCGCTCGGCGGGCCCGCCGACGAGCACGGCCGATCTTCCGGAGCGAACGAGCCTTTCCCCGAGGTCGAAGAACCAGGCGGGATCCAGCCGCTTCTCGGCGCGCGCGCCTAAAAACAGCGCGACGCTGTTCCGGTCGAGGCCCCACGCGGCCCAGGTCTTCGCGCCGCCCTCCTTCTCGCCCGGCGCGAAGTGAAATTCGGTACGCAGGGCCGAGTCGGGCGGCAGCGCCGCGCCGGGCGCGGCGTGGCGCACCAGGGACGCGAGGTTCGCGGTCTCGTGGGCGCGGCCGGAAGGTACCGGCACGAGGTCGTCCAAGAATTTCGCCGCGTCGCCGCGGTCGAAGCCGATGCGGCGCTTGGCGCCGGAGAGCGCCGTCCAAACGGCGCTCGACAGCGAGAAGGCGTGCTGCGGCGAAAAGTCGAAGGCGAGGTCGTAGCCGCGCAGGCGCAGGCCGGCGAGCGCGCGCGCGGTGAGGATCTCGTCCACGCACGGATTGTGCTTCAGGGCGTCGCCGTAGCGGTCGGCGAGCAGGACCTCGACCCGCGCCGCCGGAAACGCGGTCTTGAGAAGGCGCAGCGCGGGCGTCAGCAGCAGCAGGTTGCCGAGCCGCGCGTCATGGCGCACGGCAAGGATGCGGCGCACCTTCGCCGGGTCGGGCGGGCCGGCGTGCGGCCGGGGCCGGCGCAAAAGCCGGAGCAAGGTGCCGCGCAGGGCGGCTTTCCCGCTCGTCTCGAGCTTTTTGCCGAGCTCCTTTAGCTTCACAGGCGGATTCTACCAGTTGTATAATCGCCCATGAGCCTCGTGAGCCTGCGCACCGAGCGGTCCGTGACCACGCTCCGCCTCGAGCGTCCGCAGGCGCTCAACGCGATGTCCGAGGCCATGGCGAAGGAGTTCGCGGCCGCCGTGAAGCGCGCGGCGCGCGAGAAGTCGAAGGTGCTCGTGCTTGAAGCCGCCGGCTCGGCGTTCTCCGCGGGCGGAGACCTCGCGTTCATCGAGGCGAACATGAAGAAGCCGAAGGCGTCCCTGGCCGGGATCATGAGGCGCTTTTACGGCGACTTCCTCTCGATCCGCGCGGTCCCCCAGGTCACCGTCGCCAAGATCCACGGCACCGCCGTCGGGGCGGGGCTTTGCCTGGCGCTCGCGTGCGACCTCCGCGTCGTCGCCGACGACGCCAAATTGGGCTTCAATTTCGTGCGCCTGGGCCTCAATCCGGGCATGGCCGCCTGGCCCCTGGCCCGCGCCGCCCTCGGCGACGCCCGCGCGCGCGATCTTCTGTTTACCGGCCGTCTATTTTCCGGAAAAGAGCTCCACGCCTGGGGCGGCGCCGTCGCGTCCGCGTCGGTCCCCGGCGAGCTCGACGCGGCGTGCGCGGAGCTGGCGGGCCGCGTGGCCTCGGGCTCGGCCGAAAGCCTGCGCCTGCTCAAGGCCGAAACCCGCCTCGGCGGCGACCTTTCCCCCTACCTCGCGCACGAAGCCCAGGGCCAGGCTCGGACCTTCAAGGGCGCGGACCTCGTCGAAGGCGTGGCGGCGATCCGCCAGCGCCGCGCGCCGCGCTTCCCCTCGAACCCGCGATAGTTCGCTGAAAGTTTCCTGGCGCCTGCTCCGAATGGGACCTACACTCTGTCATGGACGACAAGCGCATCCGCATTCTGCTGGTCGAAGACGACCCTGACTACGCGATGCTCGTCCGCCTTTGCCTTGATGAGCCC
>JAHFCD010000058.1 GCA_023249695.1 Elusimicrobiota bacterium | reverse complement strand
AGCGCTTCGTTGGCCGTCGCGAGAGCGCCCTTGTAGTCCTTGAGCTTGTTCTGGGCGGTGGCCTTCGCGTTGAGCAGATGCAGGTTTCCGGGGAACTCCCGCGAGGCCTCGTCGCACAGCAGGATGACCTGGGCGTCGTCGCCGGCCGCCTTCATCTCCTCGATGCGCAGAATCCAGGCCTGCAGGGCTCCGGGCCCCGGCGCCACGGCTCCCCCGCCGCCGTCCCCCCGCAGCAGCTTCGAGCGGGAGTTGGCGTCGAGCGCGACTTCCCGGGTTCCGGGGCCGGGCTTGAGGCCCTCTCCGAGATCGCCCTTCGGACCGGCGGACAGCGACGCGCGGCAGGCGAGCGACTCGATCTTGGCCGCCTTGGCGTCCTTGGGATTCTCCTTGAGCGCGGCCGTGGCGGTCGCGCAGGCGGCCGCGAGGTCGCCCAGCTGAAGTTCGACGCCCGCCTTGATCGCGAGAGCCGAGCCCTCGGGGCCGAAGCCGGTGACGGCCGGCGCGACGGCGGCCTCGGCGGCGAGGCCTCCCGGCCCGACGGGGACTCCCTTGGGGTCTCCCGCCGCGGAGCCTTGCGCCGCGGAGCCCGGAGGAGCGACGATCGTCGCGGTGCCCAAGGGCCGCCCGTTGAGCGTGGCGCCGCCTTTATGGGGACCGCCGAGATCCGGAGGCGGAGGCCCAATGTTCCCGCCTCCAGGCGGGCTCCCGCCTCCCGGCGGCGTCCCCGGAGGCGGCGTATTATTCAGGACGCCGGTGCCCCCGCACCTCGGATTGATGGCGGCGGCCGGCCCCGCGCAGGGATCGATGGGGCCCACCGTGCTCGCGCTGCCGCCGAAGGCCGCCGGGGGCCGCAGCGCGCCGATGAATGGCGCCGCCGCGAGCACGCACAGGGAAAAGAACGTCTTCAAACGGGATCGCGCCACTCCCGCTCAGTGTAGCCTCCGCCCCGCGGGCTGTCAACCGCTCGCGCCCGGAAACCGCTAGTGGCCGAGGTTGACGTCTTCGGGCGCGGCGCCGGCGCCGTGGTGGTCGTCGGGCTCGGGCGCCCAGGCCTGGTCGCGCACGCGCTTGAAGTGCGAGGCGAAGGCGGCGGCGTCGTCGGGGGCGTCGAGGAACATCGCGTTCTCGTAGTTGTTGCGCTCGCCGTTGCGCGTCCAGTTGAACGAGCCCGCCTCGACGAGGACCCCGTCGAACACGGCGAACTTGTTGTGCATGACGCCCTTCTCCCCGCTCTTGCCGGCGGAGAGCATCACGTCGAAGCCGTGCTCGGCGAACCAGTGCATCTCGGAGAGGTAGCGGTACTGCTGGGCGTCGAAGACGATGCGGACCTTCACGCCGCGCTCCTGGGCGCGCAGCAGCGCGTCGCGCAGGACCTCGGAGGTGAAGGAGAAGTTGGCCAGGTCGATCGAGATCCGGGAGGCGTCGATCGCGCGCTCGAGATGCGCGGTCACGCGTCCGGGCGAGAAGGTCTGCGCCGGCAGCGACACGCCGTTGAACGTCACGGAGCGGTCGGCGTCCTCGGGCGCGGACGGCAGGCTCGGGTGCGGCTCGCCCTCGGGGATCGGCGTCGGCAGGGCGGGGGCCTTGCTCGGAATCTTCGAGGAGATCGACCACATCCAGTTCCAGTATTCCTGATAGGCCTTGATGCGCGCCTGCTCGGCAAGGAACATCGCGTTCTCCCAATGCCAGGTGTCGGCGGCGTGCGTCCAGTTGTAGGAGCCCGTCTCGAGGATCTTGTTGTCGAAGATCGCGATCTTGTTGTGCATGACGCCGAACATGTCGCCGCCGCGCAGCATCTTCATCTCGAAGCCCTGGTCCATCAGCAGCTGCACCTCGGCGGTGCGCGTGTCGCGCTGCTTCTCCGGGAAGACGTGGGTCTGATTCATCACGACGCGGATTTTCACGCCGCGCTTCTTGGCGCGCACGAGGGCGGCGGCGACCTCGCGCAGGGCGAGGCCGTGGATCGCGATGTCGATCGAGGTGTTCGCGGCGTCGATCGCGCGGATCAGCTGGCCGGAGATGACGGTCTCGTCGGAGAACATGCGCGCGGGCAGGACGACCCCGTTGAGCGACACGGTCTCGCCGCGCGGGGCACGGGCGGGGTTCGCCGGGGCGGGCGCGTCGGGCTTCGCGGCGGCGCCGTCGAAGTAGGCGCGGCCCTGCTCGAGGGAAACGGGGAGCGCGGCGGAAAGGGCCGGGGCGACGGACGGGACGAAGCTCGGGGTGAGCGCCGGCATCGACAGCGGGGACAACGACAAGGCGGGAGCGGCGAAATGGGTGAACGGCGTCAGCGGCATGGGCATCGCCCCGACGGATCCCAGCGGCGACGCGACGCGCATCTGAGCGGAGGACGGCACGGTCGACGACAGCAGCGCGACGATGACGGCGAAACGGCGGAGCGTGTTCACCATGCGCCCAGTCTAACCCACTCGCGACGCGGGAAGCGGTCCGGAAGGCCTAGCCGCCGTATCGGCAAAAGGCCCAGACCCGGGACGACGATTCTTATATAGGATTACACGATGAAGGTCCACGTCGCCGCTTACGCCGCCTCCGCCGGACTCGAGGAAGCCGGAGAAGCCGCGCTGTATGCGGGCCTCGCGGACCTCGGCGTCGCCGGCCTCGAGCAGCCGTTCTTCGGGACTTTGCACCGCCGCGACGAGGGCTGGCTGATCTCCCAGATCCGCCCGGAGTGGTCGCTCGCGCTGACTTTGCTGCCCGGCTCCATGGACCTGCTCAAGGACGACAAGCACTTCGGCCTGGCCAGCGCCGACCCGGACGGCCGCAAGCGCGCCCTCGACTTCGTCGAGACCGCGCGCCGCGCCGTCGAGAAGCTCCATCGCGCGCTCGGCCGCCGCGCCGTGCGCTCGGTCCTGGTGCATTCGGCGCCGCGCCTGGGCGGCTCAGGCGCGAAGTCCTCGCTCGAGGGCTTCGCGGACTCGCTGACCGAGCTGCGCGGGCGCGACTGGCAGGGCGCCGGCCTCCTCGTCGAGCATTGCGACGCGGCCATGCCCGGCCGCGCGCCGGACAAGGGCTTCCTCCCAATCGAGGACGACGTGATGGCGGTCAAGCTCTCCGACGGCAAAGCCCCGATCGCGGTCGCCGTGAACTGGGGCCGCTCCGCGCTCGAGACGCGCTCGGCCGAGGGGCCGCTCGAGCACATCCGCCGCGCGGCTCAGGCCGAGCTGCTCGGCGGCCTGTTCTTCTCGGGCGTCACCGGCGCGCAAAATGGTTACGGCCCGTGGCGCGACTCGCACGTCCCCTTCTCGACTGTCTTCCCCGAGTCCCTGCTCACGCCCGCGGCCGCGAAGGCGGCGCTCGCCGAGGCGGCGGGCTGTCCGCTGATCGGCCTCAAGCTCCAGACCAAGCCCGCGACCTTGACCCCGGCCGAGCGCCTCGCCGTGATCCGCGACGGACTCAAGGTCCTCCGCTCATGAGCGACGCGCCCTCAAAGACGCTCACCGACGCGCACTGCCACCTCGCGGCCCTGCCCACCAAGGACAACGGCTGCCTCCTCTCGACGCGCATGAAGAACGGCCTCGTCGCGCGCACGGTCGCGTTGCGCCTGGGCCTGCCGATGGACGACCCCGAGGAGGCCAACCGCCGCTATCGCGCGCGCCTGGCGTCGTCGCTCGCGGCCTCGGCCTACGTCTCCCGCGCGGTGACCTTGGCGATGGACGGCGTGTACGGCGCCGACGGCCGCCTCGACGAGGCGCGCACCGACTTCCTGATCTCCAACGACTACGTGCTGGCCATAGCCGAGGAGAACAAAAGCTTTCTTCCGGGCGTCTCGGTCAACCCCAACCGCCGCGACGCGCTCGACGAGCTCGGCCGCTGCGCGGCGCGCGGCGCCGCGCTGGTCAAGCTCCTGCCCAACGCCCAGGTCTTCGACCCCGGCGACCCGAAGCACCGTCCTTTCTGGCGCGAGCTCGCCAAGCTCGGCCTTCCCCTGCTCAGCCACATCGGCTTCGAGTTCTCCTTGATCGGCCAGGATCAAAGCGTGGGCAACCCCGAGCGCCTGATCCCCGCTCTCGAGGAAGGCGCCACCGTCATCGCCGCGCACGGCTGCAGCCGCGGCCTCGTGCTCGGCGAGCCGCATTTTCAGACCATGCTCGACATGGTCCGCAAATTCCCGCGCTTCTACGTGGACAGCTCGGCGCTGACCTTGCCCAACCGCTTCGGCATGCTGCTCAAGCTGCGCGGCTGCGCGGAGCTCCGCCCGCGCCTGCTCTTCGGCACCGATTATCCCCTGCCGGTGTGGGCCTTCCCCGCTTTGGCCGGCGGCCCCGGCGCCTACCTGCGCGCCAAGCGGACCGCGAACCCCTTCGACCGCCAGTTCCTGGTCCAAAAAGCCCTCGGCCTCGAGCCCGCCGCCGACTTCGCCTCCCTGCTTCGAAAATAGGAAATAGGTGTCAGGCCTAACGGTCATGACAGTATTCACCTATGCGATAATGGAGCCATGAAAGACCGGCGCGCCGAACTCGACGAGACGATCCTTCGCTTCGCCCGCGAGCGCAAGTGGGGCAAGTACCACGGCCCGAAGAACCTCGCGATGGCGATGGTCAAGGAAGCCGCCGAGATCGTCGAGATCTTCCAGTGGCTGACGCCCGCGCAGGCCAAGAACCTCACCGCCGCGCAACGCGCCCACCTCGCCGAGGAATTGGCCGACACCTACATCTACCTCAAGAAGATCGGCGACCACTTCGGCATCGACCTGACCGAGGCCTCGCTCGCGAAGATGAAGAAGAACGCGCTCAAGTATCCCGCGGCCCTCAATCGCGGCCGCATACACAAGCGCTGATTAAACGAGAAGGGCCGCCGGTGTCGTCCCGGCGGCCCCCGCTCGGCTGTGCGTCGTGCTGACGACGGTCTACGGCTTGAACTCCATCTTCCGGCTGACTTCCTCAAGCACGTCCATTGCCCCACGCCCAGGGGCGCCGCCCATCACGCTTTTCCACAGCGACTCCATCTGCTTGCGCTTCTCCGCGTCCTGGGGCCACCAGGCCATCGCGACCATTCTTTCCAACGCGGCCTTCTGCCACGAGACGTTCAACGGCACCGCTTCCAGCATCTCGCGCGCGTCCTTTTTGCGTCCCAAGTCGTGCAGCACGCAGCCGAGGAACTGCCGGGCCTGCCAGTCCGCCGGCTCGAGCTCGACGGCGCGCCGCAGCGCCGCCTCCGCGCCCGCCGGGTGCGATAGGGCCCACTGGCACGCGCCCAAGCCGAACCACGCCTCGCCCCATTTCGGGGAAAGCTCCGCGGCCCTTTCGTAGAACGGCAGGGCGTCGCGGACGCGCTTCTTCATGTAGAACAACCGTCCCAGCCGGCACAAGGTCTCGGCGTCGTGCTTGGCCGGACCGTCGCACGCGTCCTTCGCCGCCGCCTTGGCCTGCGCGGTCATACCGCGCCCGAGATACGCCTCGACCAGGCCGGACAGCACGTCTTCCATCTGCGTGGAGGTCCCGCGCAGACCTTCGAGGATTTCGCTCGCCCGGACGTACTCGCCCAGACGGTTGAGCGTCAACGCCCGCCCCAGGTTCAGCTCCGCGTCGCCGGGGAACTTCCGCGCGCCTTCTTCGAAGACCGCGAGCGCCTCCTCGGCATTGTCCGCCAACAGCAGCTCGAGTCCTCGGTCCTGATACTCACCGCTCGATTTGATGGACATAGACCCCTCCTCGCCGTTTCCGCCTCGGAGGCCTCGGAGCCGCGCCTTATAAAGGAGCGACCCCGATCCGCTTTTTCAAGGAAGACCAGGGTCCGAACGCTTGGGTCCCGTATCGCAGGGCCGTCGAACATCACCGTCCGACATTTTCAGTGTAACAGGCCGGCCCAGTCCCGTCAAGCCCCGGCGGATTATATGCCGAGCTTCGCGAGCATCGTGCTGACGTCGTTGATCACGGCCGCCAAGGTCGGATGCGTCGCCTCGAAATCGAGGGCGGCGTCGCGCAGGCCCGCGCCGGCCGCGTCGAGCTGATCCTGGGAGCGCTTTCCCTGCTGCACCTCGGCCTTGAGCTTCTCGAGCAAGGCGATCAGCTCGGCCTTATTCTTGGGATCGGCCACGCGCGCCGCGCTCAGGGCGGCCTCGATCTTGGCGAGCGTTTCTTCGATCATGCTCTTGTTATACCCCGATCGCCGCCGCGCGTCAAGCCCGCGCCCGTCAACATTTTTAGGCTACACTGTAGGCGGTGAAAATCTGCTTTCGCTGCAACGCGGTCAACGTCGTCAAGCTCTCCGACCATAAGCCGGAGTGCCCTCTGCTGAAGGACCGCAAAGACCGCGCCGACGACATCAAGGATCTCGTCAACCGCTACAGCCACAAGAACAAGGCCGCGGGCAAGGGCGGGTTCGGCCGCGTCAACAAGCCCGGCTACTGCAAGCGCTGCGGCGAGAAAGTCACGAGCCTGCTCACGCACATCAGCGCGTGCAAAGGCCGCGCCGAGCCGACGCCGCCTCCGACGCCCCCCACGCAGATCTAGCTCCCATGGCCAAGCGCCTCAAGGCGCCGTATTTCGACGCCTACTTCGCGGTCGGGGCGCGCGCCAGGGTTCCCGCCCGCTTCGCCGTCGTGACCGCCTGCGATCCGCTCGGGCGGAAAGCCCCGCGCGCCGTCAACCGCCGCCGCGACGCCGCTTTGCGCCGGGCGCTGCGGGCCCTGAAGATCACGCACTTCCGCGTCACCGGCGGCAGCCGGGACGGCGCGCACCGCGAGCCGGGCTGGGGCCTGATCGTGAAATCCCCCGAGACCGCGCGCGCCTTGGCCAAGCGTTTCGAGCAGGACGCCTACTTCTGGATCTCCTCGGGGCGGATCTACCTCGGCTCCGCCGCGGGCGGCCCGCTCGCGCGCGCCGGCTCCTGGAACGCGCGCCGCGCGTCCTGGGGCGCTCAGTAGTCGTTCCAGGACTTTCCCTTCACGTCGGTGTGCACGCAGTTGACGCCGATATTCCCCGCGTTCATCCCGTCCGTCACGTAGTACCAGCCGCCGTCGTCGCGGAATTTGCGCCGCGCGACCTCGTCCGAGGTCATCAGCTGGATCGCGTCGCTGCGAGGATGCATTCCCGTTTCGGCGAGCGGAAGCTTCTCCACGCCCCAGCGCCGGCCGATCAAAGCCGTGAGGTCGGCGGGGTATTGGCCTTCCATGTCGCCGTAATAGATGCTCAGCGAGCTGCGGATCGCGCCGAGCTGGCCGACGGTTTGGCGTCCCAACGCCGCGCGAAACAGGCCCTGCCCCGGCACGAACATGATGAACTTCCGGTACACGACCGTGCCCAGCAGCAGGACCACCGCCGCGCCGAAGAGGAAAGACCGCGTCGACGCCGCCGTCTCCTCGGCCTTCTCCTCCGTCCATATCCGGCGCGCCGCCTTCGCCTGGGAGTACGCGCCCCAGGCGAAGAGCACTCCGATCGGGAATAGCGCGAGAATGATCCTCGCGTCGCGCGCGCGCGACGGGTCCGCCATGATCTTCATCGTGACGAACAAGATGCCCGCGAGCGGCCCGAGGCTCAGCGCCCCGAAGACCAGCGCGAGACAGACACGGACCGCGACGTTAAGCCCTCTCACTCGAGCCTGAGTATAAGCCCTCTTCCCGCGCCGCGCCAGGCTCTTGAAATTCCCCCGCCCCCGCCTTATCCTTACGAGGTGAGCCCCTTCCGGCGCGCTCTGATCGCCGCGCTGCTCGTCTGCGCCTCCTCTCCCGCGCGGGCGGGAACGGGCCGCGCCGTCGAGCTGTCGCTTCCGGGCGAAACCCCTTCCCTTAAGACGGGCGCGGCGCCGTCCCTCGCCTTGCCGTTGGTCCCGGCGAGCGGCCTCCTCGTCCCGGGCCTGACGCCCGCGCTCGCCCCCGCGCCGCCGGCGCCGCCTCTTATGACGCCGTCGGCGGTCGCGGCGAAGCCGGCGCTCATCCCCGTCGCCTTGACGCCGGCCTCCGCCACCCCGGCCAAGCCCGTGGACGCCCTGCGCGCGACCGGCGCCGCGCTGACCAAGACCGCCGCCGCCTCGCCCGAAGCGGCCCGTGAGCTCAAGGGCCTTTTCGACGGCGGCGTCTCCCAAGGAGACCCGGCGGCGTCCGTCGACGCGAGCCCGTCGCCGCGACGCGGCCCCGCGCTCGCGCCCGCCTCGCCTCGTTCCGCGCGGCCGATGCCCGATGGCGTCAAGCGCGCCTTCCAAAATTCCGCGGTGCTGGGCGGCGGCATGGCCGCCTTGACGGCGGGCGTGTGGTCGTGGACCCAGGCCTTGACGAGCGCTCCCTCGCCCGCCGCCTTCGCTGTGATGGCCCTGCCCATGATGATCATCCCCCTGCACTTCGCGCTCGTCGCGGGATTTTGGGCGAGCCGCTATTATCGGTATCCCAAAATGAGCCCCGCCGGGAAAAACGCCTTCCGGAGCGCCTGGTCGGCGCTCGCCGCGGCCTATCCGGCCGCGGCCCTCGCCGCCTTGGCCGCGTGGCTGCAGGCCTTCGGCTCTCAGCCCGCCTTGCTGCTCCTGTTCGGCGCGCCCGCGCTCGTCGCGCTGGGCGAGGTAACCCACCACTTCGTCTACCGCCTGGTCCCCGAGACCGCGCGGGACAAGGGCATGGCGCTGACGGACTGGCGCGGCCGCCTCGGCGGCAACATCGGCCGCCAGCTGCGGCGCATGAAGCGCTGACCCGTCAGTGGACGGCGCCCGCCGCCTGCTCGTACTGGGACAGGAAGACCGTCTTCGCGAAGGCCTCGAGCGTGGTCGGCGTCGTGTTCACCGCCGAGCGGATCTCCGTTCCCTGGATCAAGGTCTCGTTCATGTGGCCGCTGAGCTCGAGCATCGCGTCGGCGTAGCCGTCGGTCATCCCCAAGGCCTGCATGCTCCGCCGCGCCTCGTCATAGGACAGCTGGACGTACCTCAGGTCCGGCT
>JAHFCD010000519.1 GCA_023249695.1 Elusimicrobiota bacterium | reverse complement strand
CAATACGTTTGAGATCGTCGCCGAAGGCGACGATCCTGGCCGCCCCCCGCGGGGGCGGCCATTCCGTTGGGGGGCAATGCAGTTGAAGCCGTATTATCCGACTACTTGCTCAAGTTCCTAGAGCGCGCGCAGGGAGTCCAGGTCGGCCGCCGTCAGCTCGAGCGCGAGGGCCGCGAGATCGTCCGTCATGTGCCGCGGGTCCGTCGTGCCGGTCAGCGGAAGGATGCCGAGCGAGACGGCGAAGCGGAAGACGACCTGCGCGGGCGCGGCGCCCAGCCGGCGCGCGATCGCAGCCGTCGCCGGATGGCCGACGACCTGGGGATTCGCCGTCAAGAGCGAGAACCCCTGGTAGACGATGCCGTGCGCGAGGCAGTGCTCCCGCACGTCGCGGTCCCAGCCCCGCTCCGCGTAGCAGCGGTTCTGCACGAACATCGGACGGACCTTCGCGCCTTCGAGCTCGCGCAGCTGGCGCAGGCCGACGTTGCTGATGCCGATCGCGCGGGCCCGGCCTTCGCCGTGCAGCGCTTCCAATGCCCCCCAGACCTCCCAGTCGGCCTCGGCGAGCGCGCCGGGCCCGCTGGGCCCGTGCAGGAGGAAGGAATCGAGATAGTCGGCGCCGAAGTTCTTCAGCGAGCCGGCGAAGGACGAGCGCACCTGCGCGGCGACGGCGGCCGCGGGATCATACGGCATGCGGTGGTCCTGGCCGGCCGGGAAAGTGTACTTGCTCTGCAGGAAGAGCTCGGCGCGCAGCAGGCCGCTCGCGAGGATCGCGGCCCCGGCGAGATCCTCGCTGTAGTGCTTCTTCTGGTTGGCGGTGTCGAAGGCCCGGTAGCCCGCGGCGAGGGCCTTCGCCACGAGGTCCGTGGTCGCCTCTTTTTTCCAGGCCGTCCCGTAGATGATCGCGGGCATTTTCATTCCGGAAGAATAGCATTCCCCTCCGGCCGCGCGGACGGGGCGCCGGAGGACCTTAAGCGGCCTAGGCCCTTTTGCGCCGGTTATCGGGCCCGGGGGCCCAGGGAGGAGAAGGCTCCCCCGGGCTACACTGTGGTCATGGAAAATTGGGGCGTGATCGTCTTCGTCTTCGCCGTCGGGGCCTTCGGCTACGCGGCGTATCTGATGTCGGGGTCGGCTCCCTCGCGCTCCCATTGGTAGCGGACGGCTGAATCCGGCGCGCGACGGCCAAAAATGCTATAGTTAATTACTAATTTGATGAATTCGAACCCGTAACTAGAAATGTCGGGACCGACCCTCAGGCTTAGGCCTGGGGGTTTTGTGTTTGAGGAGAGCCCATGAAGATCCACATGTACGAGTTCCGCTCGGACAAGAAGAAGCTGAAGTGCAGCTGCGGCTGGGAGCGGACGCTGAAGTCCGCCGACGCGAAGCTGATCTCGAAGACCTTCTCCCTCCACTGCGCGGACGCCGCGGCGAAGGCCGCCTGACCACTCAGGCTCCTAGCGGTTTATTATGATAATTCGTTGCCTCGCGGGCGCGGATTTGATAACTTGCGCCGGGGCCCGGTCCTCGACTTGGTGCGCCGTACAGCCTGAATAAGGCTCGAAGGCGTAGGCCGATGTTTCGTCGGCCGGGTCAGAATGACTGACCTTGCAAGCAGTATGCTGGTCGTACTATGGCGGTAGGCCATACGACCGGCCTACCGCCATAGTACGACCAGAGCAAGCGGACCGGGCCCCACCCTATGCTCACGACCATGATCGGGCATCCGTGGCTCACCCTCGGCCTCGCTTTGGTGCTGATCTATTTCTGGAAGCGCCTGGGCGTCTCCGATTATTTCCGGGGCTCCAAGTACTCGAAAAACGACCTGATCAAGCGCCTGAGCTCGGGGAAGCAGAGCCAATGGACGCAGGCGGACACCGCGACGCTTCTCCAGACGCCGATCCGCTACCGTGAATTCCTGATCCCCAAGCGCAAGGGCGGCCAGCGCACGATCTCGGCCCCGGAGAAGAGCCTGCGGGACGCCCAGCGCCGCATCCTGCGCCGCGTCTTTCACGGACTGAAGATCCATCCGGCCTGCCACGGCTTCGCGCGCGGAACCTCGATCGCCTATCACGCGAAGGTGCATAAGGGGCAGGCTCTGGTCTTTCGCATCGACATCAAGGACTTTTTTCCTTCCATCAAGAAGCCCCGGGTCTATGAATTCCTGAGAGCCCTCGGCTGGAGCCGGTCCGCGGCGAATTGGCTCGCGGACCTCACCACGCACAACGGCGCGTTGCCTCAGGGGGCGCCGACGAGCCCGATCCTCTCCTGCGCGATCAACTACCGGCTCGACAAGCGCCTGACCCGCCTGGCCGAGAAGGCCCAGGCCAATTACTCGCGCTACGCCGACGACCTGACCTTCTCGTTCCAAAGCGAGCCGAAAACCCCGGACAAGTTCATG
>JAHFCD010000518.1 GCA_023249695.1 Elusimicrobiota bacterium | reverse complement strand
CGTACACCTTGCCGCTGGGGCCGACGGCGACGCCGCGCGGCTCGCTCAGGGAGCCGGGCTTGTCGCCCGAGCCGCCCGCGCTCTTGATCAGCTTGCCGTCGGCGCCGTAGATCAGCAGCGCGCTCTTCTTCGCGTCCAGGACGAACAGGCGGTCGCCGGACGACGCGGCGGCGACGGGCCGGTTCAGCTCGGGACCCTTGATCGGCTCGGAAAAACGGATGCTGTCGTAGGCGCGCGCGGCGGGCGCGAGGCTGAGCAGCGCGGCGGCGGCGATCGCGTGGGTCTTCATGCCTGAACGGCCTCCTTAATGAACTTGTTGACGAGGGCGGGATTGGCCTTGCCCTTCGACAGCTTCATCACCGCCCCCACCAAGGCGCCGATCGCGGCGTCCTTGCCGCTTTTGAGGTCGGCGGCGGCCTTCGGGTTGGCGGCGACGGCGGCCTTGACCCACTCCATCACCTGCTTGTCGTCGGACACCTGCGACAGGCCCAGTTCGGCCACGAGGGCCTGCGGGTCCTTGCCCGTCTCCCACATGCGGGCGAACACGTCCTTGGCGCCCTTGCTCGACAGCGTCCCGGACGCCACCAGGCCGGCGAGGCGTCCCAGATGCTGCGGCGCGAACGGCGCGTCGGCGGCGGTCTTGTTCTCGGCGTTCATGCGCGCCAGCATCTCGTTGGAGACCATGCTCGCGACGGTCTTCACCGAGCCCTTCGGAGCCTCGGCCGCGGCTTTCTCGAAGAAATCGGCCAAGACCTTGTCCCCGGTCAGGACCTCGGCGTCGTACGAGGATAGCCCCAATTCCGCCGTAAAGCGAGCCCTTTTCGCGGAGGGCAGCTCCGGCAGCGCGGCCTTCATCGCGGCGACGCGCTCGGGCGCGGCCGTGAGCGGCACCAGGTCGGGGTCCGGGAAGTAGCGGTAGTCGTGGGCGTCTTCCTTGGAGCGCAGGGACTCGGTCTCCTGCGTGGCGGCGTTCCACTGCCGCGTCTCCTGCACGATCCGGCCTCCGCTCTCCACGACCTGGACCTGCCGGCGGAACTCGTACTCGATGGCGTCCTTCACGTTCTTGAACGAGTTCAGGTTCTTGAGCTCGGCGCGCGTGCCGAATTCCTTCCGGCCGACGGGCCGCACCGAGACGTTGGCGTCGCAGCGCATCTCGCCTTTTTCCATGTCGCAGCGCGACGAGCCGACGAACTGGATCACTTCCTTCAGCGCGGAGAGATAGGCGTAGGCCTCGTCGGACGTACGCAGGTCGGGCTCGGAGACGATCTCCATCAGCGGCACGCCCGCGCGGTTGAAGTCCACCAAGGAGCCGTCCAGCTTCAGGCCGCCCACGTCGTGCAGGAGCTTGCCCGCGTCCTCCTCCATGTGGATGCGCGTGATGCCGACGGTCTTCGGGGGCTGGCCCTTCGCTTGAATGACCAGCTTGCCGTGCTCGGAGAACGGCTGGTCGTACTGCGAGATCTGGTAGGCCTTGGGCAGGTCCGGGTAAAAGTAGTTCTTGCGCGCGAAGATGGACTGGGCGTTGAGCCGGCACTCGAGCGCCAGCGCCGCGTTGTAGGCCAGCTCCACCGCCTTCTTGTTCAGCACCGGCAGGACGCCGGGCTGGGCCGTGCACACGGGGCAGACGCGGCTGTTGGGCGTCTCGCCGAAGCCGTCGGTCGCGCAGCCGCAGAAGAGCTTGCTCTTCGTGGCCAGCTGGCAGTGCACTTCCAGGCCGATCACCATCTCGTACTGTGTCATATGTTTTCACGCGGCCCCCGCCCGGGCGGGCCAGTTCGTAGTTTTGCCTATTTTTGAGATTATTTCCAGGTCAAAACGGGCACGGCCGCTGCGACCGGGGTCACTTCCTTCCTAAATAACGGGAGATCAGCCGCAAGTCGCTCGGGTAGCTCAACGCCGTCGCGGCGCGATCCGCGTCCACCCACTTCGTCCTGCGGATTTCGTCGGCGTCCGGCTTGCCCGTCTTCTCGACCGGCTCCATGCGGTACCAGCGCACGCGCTTGAACACCGGCCGTCCCTTGCGCTTAAAACGATACGTCACGTTCGACAGGAGGCCGCGGCTGCGGCACCTCCAGCCCGTCTCCTCCTCCACCTCGCGCACGGCGGCCGACAGCCAGGTTTCGCCCTTTTCGAGATGGCCTTTCGGAAACGTCCAGACGATCTTCCCTTCCAGGTTCTTCACCTGCACCAGCAGAACTTTTCCCCCGCGGCCGACGACGCCGCCCGCCGCGAGTTCCTTCGCCTCGGTCACTTCAGCGCCGGGAAGGGCCGCGCGTTCTCGTAGGCGCGCGCCACCGCCAGCAGTATCTTGTCGGCGAACTGGTCGGCGATCAGCTGGAAGCCCAGCGGCAGGCCCTTCGACGTCAGCCCGCACGGCAGCGACACCGAGGCGTTGCCGGCCATG
>JAHFCD010000057.1 GCA_023249695.1 Elusimicrobiota bacterium | reverse complement strand
CTCCGTCGCCGGGACCGACTACAATCTTGACGGCACGCCCGACGCGCCGAACACCTCCGCCGGCCTTCAAACCCGCAAAAACACCTGGCGCAGCCTGAGCGGCGCGGATTTCACCTACCGGTATCAGCCGGCCTCCGGCGGCATAAGCAAGGGGATCATCTGGGGCACCGAGGTCATGCAGAACAACGAGCGCCGTTTCGACGCCGCGACCAATCTGCCGACGGACCGCGTCCGCTCCTACGCGGGCTTCTCCTACGTCCAGTTCAAGGTCGGGCCCCGCTGGCGGCCCGGCGCCATGATCGACCTGACCGAAGATCTCGACACGGCGAAGACTCTCACCCGTACCTTCACCGCCTTCATTTCCTACGACGTGACCGAGTTCCAGCGCCTACGCCTGGCGTTCTCTCGCGCGACGGACAACCGCCCGGCCGGGCTCGGCAGCAACACGGTCGGCCTGCAGTGGACCGGAGTGCTGGGCCATCACGTCCATGGCTTCCGCGACCGTTAAATGATCTCATCCGAATTGGAGTCTATCATGAGAAAGCTCGCCCACGCCTCCGTCCTGCTCCTCGCCCTTCACCCGCTCGCCGAAGCCGCCAAGCTGCGCGTCGTGGCCACGATCCCCGAGCTCGTCGACATCACCCAGCGCGTCGGCGGCGACCTCGTCTCCGTGGACGGCCTCGCTCGGGGCACCGAGGACATTCACCAAGTCGTCATGAAGCCGAGCTTCGTCACCAAGCTCAACCGCGCCGCCTCCGTCGTCTATCTCGGGCTCACGGTCGAGCACGGATTCATGCCCGGCCTGCTCGACGTCGCGAGAAACCCCGCGATGCGCCCCGATCCCGACACGCTCAATTGCCTGGGCCCCGGCTGCGTCGACTGCTCCGCCGGGGTGCGCGTCCTGGAAAAACCGGAGTCCCTCAGCCGGGCCCAGGGCGAGCTCCACCCGCAGGGCAACCCGCATTACAACCTGAACCCCGAGAACGGCCGGGCCATCGCCCGCAACATCGCGGCGGGGCTGTCCCGCATCGACCCGGCGCACGCCGCCGACTACGAGAAGAACCTCACGACCTATCTCGCCGAGCTCGACCCCAAGATCGCGGAATGGAAGGAGCTGGCGGCTCCGCTCAAGGGCGTCAAGGCGGTCTCCTATCACAAGGACGTCCCCTATCTCGGCGCCTTCACCGGCATCGACTTCGTGGACACGATCGAGCTCAAGCCCGGCGTCGCGCCGACGCCGACGCATCTCGCCGAGCTCGTCAAGAAAATGCGGGAGCAGAAGGTCTCCCTCATCGTGCGCGAGCAGCAGTACGACGCCAAGGCCCCCGCCTGGCTCGCCGAGCAGACCGGAGCCAAGGTCGCCGTCATCGGCACGATGGCCAACTCCCTGCCGGGCACGGAGACCTTCATCAAGCTGTCCGAGGCCAATCTCAAGAACCTCCTGAAGGCCGCGGGCCGATGAAAAAAGCCGCGAGCGAGCCGCTCATCCGCTTTAAGAACGCCTCGCTCGGCTACGGGAAAGCCCCCGTTCTCACGAAGGTCGACCTCGACATCGCGCCCGGCTCCTTCTGGGGCATCCTCGGCCACAACGGCTCCGGCAAGACGACGATCCTCAAGACGATGCTCGGGCTCATCCCGTGCCTGCGCGGCGAGCTCGCCGAGCACGGCGGGCTCTTCGGCAAGCCCCGCTTCGGATACGTGCCGCAGAAGGAGCGCCTCGACCCCCTCTATCCGCTGACCTCCCGCGCCGTGACCGCGATGGGGACCTACCGGAAGCTCGACCTGCTCCAGCGGCTACGTGGGGCCGGCCACGACGACATCGTCAACCGCTGCCTGGCCGACTGCGGCGCCACCCATCTCGCGGAGCGGCGCCTGAGCGACCTGTCGGGCGGCCAGAAGCAGCGCGTCCTGATCGCCCGCGCGTTGGCCGCCGAGCCGGAGATCCTCGTCCTCGACGAGCCGCTGGCCGGCATCGACATCACGACCCAGCACGCTTTGCTCAAGCTCCTGAAGGATCTGAAGGATCAGCACAGCCTCACGATCCTCATGGTCAGCCACCGCGTCAGCGCCGAGAAAGGCCTGTTCACCGACGTCGCCTGGGTGGACGAGGGCCGAGTGACGACGGGGCCCTCGACCGCGATGTTCGCCTCGGGAAAGATCAGCGAGGTCTTCAAATCCGAGCTATGAGCCTGATCTACGAGATGCTGAAGCCGGATTTCCTCCTGCACCACGCCGTGTGGGGGAGCATCGTCGTCGGCTTCGTCTGCCCCCTCGTCGGCGTCTACTTCGTCCTGCGCCGCCTCGTGTTCTGGGGCGTGGCCCTCCCCCAGGTCTCGGCCTCCGGCATCGCCTTCGCCTTCATGCTCCAGGGCCTGGGTCTCAACTTTTTGGCGGGCAACGAGAGCCAGGAGAAGCATCTGGCCATCGTCGGCGCGCTGATCTTCACGGTGGGCACCATCCTCGTCCTCGCCGCGCTCGAACGCCGCGGCGCCGGACTCTCCGAAGGACGCATCGGCGCCCTGTACGCGCTGGCCTGGGCGGCGTCGATCCTGTTCGTCGCCTGGAACGCCGCCGGCGAGACCGAGATGCTCGGGCTGCTCAAGGGCGAGATCGTCTCGATCTCCGAGGCGGACTTCCACGCGATGCTCGACATCTTCGGAGCGGTCACCGCGTGCATGTTCCTGTTCCAGCGTGAATTCACCTTGGTCTCCTACGACCGGGACATGGCCGTCACGCTGGGCCGCAACGTCCTGGTCTGGGACGTTCTGTTGTATCTCATCATCGGCGTGACGATTTCGCTCGGCGTGATGACGGTCGGTCCCCTGGTGATCTTCGGCTTCCTCGTCATCCCGCCGCTGGCGGCCTTGCCGTGGGCCCGGGGCATGGCGTCGCTGTCGATCCTCTCCTCGCTTCTCGGAGGATTGAGCGCGTTCGCCGGCTTCTATCTTTCCTTTACGCGCGACCTGCCGCTGGGACCGGTCGTCATCGGCATCGCCTGCGGGGTCTACGCGCTCTCGTCGACCGCGCGCCTCATCGTGCCCAAGTCCCTATGCTGAGCCTCATCCTCCTGCTCTCCATCGCGGCGACGCTCACGGGCGGCGCCGCCCCCGTCGTGGACCAGGTCGTGGCGCGGGCCGGCCTCTGGCGCGTCCAGGCGTTCCGCTCGGGCATCCTGATCGCGGTCGCGTTCGGCGACGTGCTGCCGGAGGCCTGGCGGATGGCGCCGGGCTTCGCGGGCTGGGGCGCGCTGGCGGCCTTCGTGTTCTGCTACGCGGCCGAGAGCGTCGCCCCGATGGATCCGTGCCACGAGGCCTCCGAGGAGTGCCGCTCCCATCCGCTGGGCAAGGCGGCGATCGCCGGCCTGTTCCTGCATTCGTTTTTCGACGGCGTGAATCTCGGCGCGGCCGCGTTCGCCGGCATGCCGGTCCTCGTCGCGATCGGCGCGGCCACGGTCCTCCACAAGCTCGCGGACGGCTTCACGATCTCGACCATGCTCAACGGGGGCTCGCGCGGCCTGCGCCATGCGGCGCTCGCCGCGGTGGCCCTCGCCACGCCGATCGGCGCGCTGACGAGCAGCTCGGTCGCCTCGCGCCTCGAGCCCTGGGCGTTCTCGCTGCTGCTCGCGTTCGCGGGCGGCTCCTTCGTTTACATCGGAGCGGCCGAGGTGCTGCCGCGCCTGCATCGCGGCCGGCCCGGCGCGCCGTCCCCGCTCGTCAGCTTCGGCGCGGGCCTGGCCGCGATGCTCATGATGCGCAAGCTCCTGTAGGGCCGCCGGGCCGACCGTTTCAAATGTCGTAAAATCACACCGCTATGCCGATTCTCGCTTGGCTGCTGGGCGCGGCGTTAAGCGCCTCCGCCCACGATTTCTATCCGATCCTTCCCGTCCGGGCGACGCTCCGCGTCGAGCCCGACCGGATCGTCGCCGACTTCCGGGCGGATGCGGTCATCTGGATCGAGGACGTCGTCGGCTTGCATCCGATGCCGCCGAGCGGCTGGCCCGCCGAGACCCTCGCCAAGGCCGAGGCCTACACGAACGCCCACTTCCGCCTGACCCTCGACGGCAAGCCTCTCGAAGGCAAGCTCGTCGCGGCCCGCTACCGGCAATTCCCGTGGGAGGTCAACGAGGAAGGCGTCTTCTTCCTCCGCCTCGTCTATCCCGCGGCGCCCGCCGCCGGAGCGACGCTCGGCGGCACCGCCTCCTTCTACGAGGAATATCGCCGAGAGCTCGCCGGCGAGCTCGGGGGCAAGCCGGTCCCTTACGCGGAAGGCTACCGGACGATCGCGACGATCCCGGGACGACGCCGCCTCGAGTTCACCCTCACGGGCGATGCGCCCGCGTTCACGGCCGCCGTCGAAGACGCGCGCCGCTCCCCGTTCGCGATGACGCTCGAGAGCCTCCGGCTCGGCGCGCAGGCGGCGCTGGGCTCCGCCGCCGGCTTCCCGGCCCTGCTCGCGATCGCGCTGTGCCTGGGGGCCAAAGCTCCGGGAAGGACGGCGGCCGCCGTTCTTCTCGCCGCGGCCGCGGCGGGCTTCTCCGTCGGCGGCCTCCTCCCCTCCCCGCCGTGGCTGATCTGGGCCGCGACCCTCGGCGCTTCGCTCGGGATCGGCCGCCGCGCCTTCGCGCCGGCGCTGAGCGCAGCCGCCGCCGCCGGCCTCGGCGCGGCCTGGTGCGGCGCCGCCTCGCCCCTGCTTCCCCATTGCGCGCTCGCCTTCCCGTCGGCTCTCGCGGGAGCCCTGGCCGCCGGCGCCGGGCTGATGGCCGCCGGCTGGCTCGGCGTGAGGGCCGAGCATCGGCGCCTCGCCTCCGTTTCCCAATCGCGCGTCGACGAGCTGTTCGCCCGGCGCGCGCGCCTGACCGCCACGGCCCTGGCCATGGTCGGAGCCTACGGCCTATGGCAGTCCCTGCAGAGGTGAGCGCGTGAACGCGATCCGGTTTCAGAAGGTCTCGAAAATCTACCGCCGCTCGCATCTGGGGCGCACGACCGAAACGCCCGGCCTCGTCGAGCTCGATCTCGATATCCCGAAGGGCGAGGTCTTCGGCCTCCTCGGACTCAACGGCTCGGGCAAGACCACGGCGATCAAGCTCCTGATGGGCCTCCACCTGCCGACGACGGGCGAGGTCGAGACCTTGGGGCGCCGCGCTCCCGACGTCGCGGTGCTCGCGCGCATCGGCTACGCGCCCGAGGCGGCCTACCTGAACAAGACTCTCACGGGCCGCGAGAACCTGAGCCTGTTCGCCGCGTTGTCCGGAATCGCCGGCGCGCAGCGCGAGCGCCGGGTGACCGAGATGCTCGTGAAGGTCGGCCTCGACAAAGCCATGGACAAGCGCCTGTCCGAGTATTCCAAGGGCATGCTCCAGCGCGCGAGCCTCGCCCAAGCCCTCGTTCACGACCCCGAGCTCGTGATTCTCGACGAGCCCGTGACCGGGCTCGATCCGCTCGCGATCAAGGAGGTCCGCGCCCTGATCCTTTGGCTCAAGTCCAAAGGCAAGACCGTGCTCTTCTCCTCGCACGATATTTCCGAGGTCGAGCGCGTCTGCGACCGCATCGGCATCCTCAGCGGCGGGCGCCTCGTGAAGGTCATGACGCAGGACGAGTGGCGCGGCAAGGCCGACGCCCTCGAAACGGCGTTCGCCGCGGCCGTCGTCCGGACCGACGGCGTCGGTCCGATCCGCATGGAGTGATATGCAGACCATCTCGGCCGTCTACGCGTACACGTTCAAGGAGCACATCCGCCACAAGGCCTGGCTGTCCGGGGCGCTGTTCGGCCTCGTCCTGCTCGGAGGCGCCCTGATCGTCTCGGCTCTCGGACAGGACGAGCGCGGACGCCTCATGCTCGACCTCGGGCTGGCCGCCATCGAGGCGATCTCGCTCGTGTCGATCGTGTTCCTGACCGTCAACCTGATCCTCGTCGAGATCGAATCCCGCGCGATCTATCTCATCCTCAGCCACCCCGTGCGCCGCGCGGACTATCTGCTCGGCCGCTTCCTCGGCACCGTCGCCGCGGTCGCGCTCGGCATGGCCGTCATGGCGGCGATGCACGCGGCGCTGCTCGGCCTGTACGGCTGGTGGGAGCCGGGCCGCTACCTCGCGGCCCTCGGCTGCATGCTCGGCAAGACCGCGGTGATGGGCGCGCTCTCGCTGCTGCTGTCGCTCGCGCTGACGTCGGAGGCCGCGGCGATGGCGTTCGCCGTCTTCCTCTGGCTGCTGGGCCACTTCTCATCGGAGATGCGCTTCCTCGCGGACCGCTCCGGCAGCGCCTTCCTGAAAACCGCGCTCGTCGCGTTCTCGCACGCGGCGCCGGACTTCGCGCACTTCAACTATCGGGATTTCTGGCACCAGCCGGCGCCGAGCGCCGATTGGCTGATGTGGGCCGCGCTGTACGCGCTCGCCTACACGGCGGCGTGCCTGGCGCTCGCCGTCCAGGTGTTCGAGCAGAAGGAGTTTTAATGAAGAGGCGCTGGCTCGGCGTCGCGGGAGTCCTGTTCGCCCTGGCGCTGTTCGCCGGGTCGCGCCTGCGCCGCCTCCACGAGCCGCGTTTCCCCCCGCTGGCCGAGCTGACGGGCGGACCGTTCGCCTTTCAGGACGCCGCGCTCGCCGTCGCGGGCTTCCGCGCGCCGGCCGCGGACCTCGCCTGGATCCAGCTCCTCCAGTACACGGCCGGCGGCGTGCCCGAGCTTCCCGACCGCCCCGGCCATCCGTACGAGCACCTCAAGAGCCTGAGCCTGCGCGTCGCGCGGCTCGACCCGTCCTTTCACCGGGCCGTCCTGTTCGGCTCGAGCATCCTCGCCTGGTTCCACGGCATCGAGCGCCCCGACGAAGCCGCCGATCTCCTCAACGAAGGCATGCGGCGCTCCCCGGAGCAGCCGCTGTACGGTCTCTACCTCGCCGCGATCGCGTACAAGAAGCAGGGCGACACGGACCGCATGGTCGCCCTGCTGGAGTCGAGCTTCGACCTCCCCGAGACGCCGAGCACGATGAAGGCCATCCTGGCCAACCTGCGCCAATCGCGGGGCGAATACCGGGAGGCCTTGGCGCTGTGGGAGCGCATCCGCGACAACGAACGGGACCGGTCGGAGCACGCGCGCGCCAAGGCCAAGATCGCGGAGCTCCGGGCGCTGCTCCGTTCCCGGCGCTAGCGCGTCGTCGCCGGCAGTATGATGTACACGGCCGCGACGATCACCAGGTAGCCGACGAGCTTGAACACGCGCGGCCGCTTCACGAGGGCCGGGGGTCCGTAGGCGGCGGACAGGTCCACGCCGCCGCAGCCCGCCGAAACGAACCAGGCGCCGATCACATCGTAATCTCCCATGCCGCGCTGCCAGCCGAACACGACGAAGAGCCCCCAGGCGACGATCGGGAGGATCGGCGTCAGCACGTCCTCGGCGGTCAGCATCGCGTCGCGGTGGCAGAGATAGATCGAAAATCCCACGAAAAAGATGATCGGGGTCAGGAAGACGATGTTCACGTACGGCAGCGGGATGCCGCCGCCGTGCGCGACCATGTATTTGATCAGCGCCAGGTCCGCCAGCGTGCCGAGGATGAGGGCCGCGATATGCGCCGCGCAGTACTGCCGGACCAGCGCCGCGCGCCGGGTCGTCGCGTAGATGGCGGCGCTGACCATCAGGACGAACAGCACCGCGGCGACGATGATCTTCATGTAGACCACGAAAAAGGAATCGCTCATGGTGAGATATTAGAAAAATCGCCCCCGTGAAACGACACCTCGTGGGACGCGAGGCGGCCGTCGCGGTAGATGAACTTCCCGCTGAAGAACCTGGGCTGGTCGAGCCACGGCAGAAAGATCCGGTCGCCTTCCCACAGGGGAAGGCGACCGATATGGCCGTCCTCCACCCACTCCAGATCCCCTTCGGCGCAGGCGCCGAGGACGCCCTCGAAGCGCGTCGCGGTGTAAACGAAGACCAGCCAATCCTCGCCGGCCTTGAACGCGGGAAAGGCCAGCACGCCGCGCAGGCGCGGGTCGAGCAAGGTCAGCCCGGACTCCTCCCGGATCTCCCGGACCACGCACTCCTCCGGAGACTCGCCCGCGTCGAACTTGCCGCCGAGGCCGTTCCACTTGCCCCGGTGCACGTCCCCTTCTTTTTTATTCCGGTGCAGCATCAAGGTCCGCCCGCCGGAGCGCACGTAGCACAAGGTCGCCGCGATCGTTTTCATTTCGCGAGCGTCTTCATGACGGAAAAAAGAGTGTCGAGATCATCGGCGTTCAGTTTCATGCGGTAAAACATCTGCCGTATGCGCCGCTGCCGCGCCTCGGTAAACCGCGGCGAAGCCGCGAGCTTGGGATGAACATAGTCCCACAGCGCCATCATGCGATCCAACGAGGCCGCTGGAGCTTCTTCCGCGTGTTCTCGATCCGTTGCCGTCAAAGAAAATAACGCCACCGCGACCGCCTGCCCCAGATTGAGGCTGACCCCGTTTTGGCAGGGAATCCGGGCCAGATGCGGGCACAGCGCCGACTCCGCGCGCGTCAGCCCCGTCGACTCCCTTCCGAAGACCAGCGCGGTGCGGCCGCTCAGGTTCAGCGCCGCGGGCAGGGCCGGCAAGGTGAACTCATCCTGCCGCAGGGCCGTCGGACGGCGGCTGAACGCGACGGCCGTGTCGCAGCCGCGCAGCGCGGCGGCGAGGTCGGGCTCGAAGCGCGCCGCGGCGAGCAGGTCCGGGGCGCAGACCCCGGTGACGCGGGCCTCCGCGGGCACGGCCTTCCACGCCGACGCCGCCACGACGAGATCCGTCGCGCCGAAGGCGCGCATCGCGCGGGCGACGAAGCCCACGTTCAGCGGATTTTCCGGCTCGACGAGCACGACGCGCAGGTCCATGGAGACGATGATATCATCTCCCGGCGCGAGGGCGCCCTACCCTCCGCGGGAAAGGCGCCCCTTGCTCCTGGAATCTAGTCGTCGTCCTCGGGGCCCTCGCCGCCCTTCTTATCGCCGCCTT
>JAHFCD010000056.1 GCA_023249695.1 Elusimicrobiota bacterium | reverse complement strand
GCTGCGCGGGCGGAACCCTCCCTCAGCACGCGAAATGGGACGGCCGGACGACGGAAGGCGCGGTGCGCAGCGGCCTCTACGTCTATCGGATCGAAGCGGAGGGCAAGACCTATTCAGGCACCCTCCTGGTGGTGAGGTAAGCCATGAAAACCTCCAACCTCCGCCGAATCGGACTGACCATCCTCCTGTCGGTTTGCTACGCTAACGCCGCCATGGCCGCTTACGAGGACGTGGGCGTCGGGGCGCGCGTGTCGGGGCTTGGCCATGCCTACACGGCGGTCGCCGACGACGTCTACTCCGTCTACTACAACCCCGCCGGCCTCGCCACGCTCGATCGCCCCGAGTTCGGCACGACCTATGCGCGCCTGCTCACCGGCCTCTCCGACGGCTCGAACCCGTCCAACTCGTTCATCGCCTACGCTCATCCCATCGATGGCGGACGGCGCGGGACGTTCGGCGCGGGCTGGAACTACTTCACGCTCGGCGGCCTCTATCGCGAGAGCCAGCTGATGACCTCGTACAGCCGCGGCCTGTTCGCGCGGACGTCGCCCAACCAGTACTACGTCGGCGGCACGCTGAAGTACCTGAACCGGTCCGTCGGCGGCACCTCCGAGGCGGGCAGCGGCATCTCGAACACCGGCGTGGCCACCGGAACGCCCGACCCGGTGCTCCAGCACGCGTCGAAGGGCAACCTCGACGCCGACCTGGGCTTCCTGTGGCGCGTGAAGCCGCGCTGGACTGTCGGCCTGATGATCCAGCACCTGATGGAGCCGAACGTCGGATTTTCCGACAACGACACGCTTGGGCGCAACATCAAGTTCGGCGGCGCCTATAAGACGCCGTTCTCGACCTTGACCGGCGACGTCCGCCTGCAGAGCGCTCCGGACGGCTCGACGGACAAGATCCTCGCCGTGGGCGCGGAGAAGTGGCTCCCCACCCTTCTGCACGGCTCGTTCGGCGTCCGCGGCTCGCTGTCGACGGGAAGCCGGGACTTCCGCCAGCTGTCGTTCGGCCTGTCCTACAAGGTCAGCCGGATGCAGTTCGACTACGGCTTCGCGCTGCCGATCGGGGGCCTGAGCTCGACCTCCGGCTCCCACCGCCTGGGACTTACGATGCGCTTCGGCCGCCCGAAGCAGGCCGACGCCGCGTTCGGCGAGGCGATCCTCGAGAACCTGCGCGACCTGGCGGCCGTCGGCACCCCCGACTTCCGCTATCAGCTGGAGGACCTGGCGCTGTACAAGCGCACGGCGATCGACGAGTTCCTGCGCCAGGCCAAGGTCGACGCGACCGGCGGGCGCTACCTCGAGGCCGCGGACAAGCTCACGCAGGCGCTGTCTCTGAAGCCTAAGGACGCTCGTCTTCAACAGAGCCTGGAGCGCATGACGGCCGTCGCCTCCATCTTCCCCGAGGTCAAGGACTACCAGACCGACGCGGCGCAGGCGGCCATCTACGAGGGCTCGCTCGACTTCGTCGCGGGCGACTCCAAGTCGGCGCTGCGCAAGCTGGCGTACGCGGAGAGCCTGAACCCGACCGACGAGCGCATCGAGCGCTTGGCCAAGGCCGTCGAGGCCCGGAGCGGCATGCGCCGGGAAGCCCCGGTCGCGGACGCGACGGGCAAGGCCCCGACGATGGGCGCCGAGAAGGTCGTCGGCGGCACGATGGCGTTGATGGAGGTCGCGCTCCGTGAGCGCGATTTCGAGCGCGTCGTGAAGCTGGCCGATCAGGTGCTCCAGCTCGATCCGTCGAACGCGCTCGCGTACAAGCGCCTGGGCGCGGCGCACTACGCGCTCAAGCACAACGTCGAGGCCCTCAAGGCCCTGCGCTCGGCGTACAAGCTCGAGACCGATCCGGACTCGCGCAAGCAGATCAAGGGCTACCTCGACGCGCTTCAGTCCGTCATCGAGCGCGGCAAGCGCGACGCGGCGCCCTCGACGCGGGTTCCGGAGGCCAAATCGACCGGCCTCTCGCCCGTGGACATCGAGCGCCTGTATGAGGCCGGCGTGGACTTCTACGCCCAGGGCAAGCTGACGGAGGCCGCCGCGGCCTTCCGCCGCATCATCGAGTCCGAGCCGAACAACACCTCGGCCCGCCGCGCGCTCGACCGCGTGCAGTCGGAGATCATCCAGGGAGGCCAGAAGAAGTGACGATCCGCACGAGGCTCATCGTCAGCACGTTCCTGCTGCAGGTCTTCTCCATGGCCCTGCTCGGCTGGGGCGTGCTGGCGGTGCGCCGCCAGTTCCAGGAGCGCGACATGGTCCAGCTGGCGGGGACCATCGAGATGTCGGTCGAGCGGGCCGCGTCGGACTCCCTGATCCAGAAGGACGACGTCGCGCTTCTGAGCTACATGAAGTTCCTTCAGGTCCAGTATCCGGCGATCGCGCAGACGCGCATTCTCTGGAAGAACAAGGAGAAGGAACGGACGGCCAGCGTCGGCGTCGTCCGTTTCGGGTCCAAGCCCCGGGTCTCCCGCTTCACCGTCTCGGATCCGGCCGACGCCCAGCGCAGCGTCGAGGTGGACCTGGCGCTCGATCACGAGGTGCTCGAGGCGCCGTTCCAGGACGCCAACAAGCGCCTGGCCAAGATCATCCTCGCGGTCTGGGGCGTGACGAGCCTGCTCGGGCTTCTCGTCGCCTATCTGATCGCCCGCGGCTTGACGCGCCCCATCGTCGAGCTCAGCCGCCTGGCCGGGGAGATCGGCGGCGGCAAGCTCGGAGGCAAGCTGTCGTGGGAGTCCGACGACGAGCTCGGCGGGCTCGTGCGCGCGTTCAACGGCATGTCGGGCCGCCTCGAGGAGTTCGACACGATCAAGCGCAACTTCGTCTCGTCGGTGACCCATGAGCTGCGCTCGCCGCTGGGCGCCATCGAGAGCTTCCTGCAGCTCATCCGGGAGAAGGTCGCCGCGGGCACGCCCGAGGGCTACGCGCAGTCGAAGGACTTCCTCGAGCGCATCGCGGTCAACGTCCGCCGCCTCTCCGGCTTCATCAACGATCTGCTCGACGTCGCGAAGATCGAGAAGGGCAAGATGGAGTGCGTCCTGCGCCCGATGGAGCTTCCGGTCGTGGCCAACGAGGTCTGCCAATTCTTCGAGGCGAAGGCGCTCCAGCAGGGCATCGCGATCCAAAATCGCCTGGCCGCCCTGCCGCCCGTGCTCGGCGACGCCGACCGCGTGCGGCAGGTCCTCGTGAACCTCATCGCCAACGGCCTCAAGTTCACCAAGTCGGGCGGTCAGATCTGGATCACGGGCGAGCAGTTCCGAGACGGCGGCGCGCGCTGGATCGAGGTCACGGTGGGCGACACGGGACGCGGCATGGATGAAACCGATCGCGCGAGCCTGTTCCAGCCGTTCACGCAGGGCCGGAACATCTCCGAGGGCACGGCCGGCCACAAGGGCACCGGTCTCGGCCTGTACATCGTAAAATCGATCGTGGATCAGCACGGCGGCAAGATCGAGGTGAAGTCGGTCCCCGGTCAGGGGACGAGAATCAGTTTTTCGCTGAAGGTCGCGGCCTAGCCGCGGGAGGAAGTCATGGCGATTTCAGTGTTGGTCATCGACGACGAAGAGGATTACCGGATCATCATCGAGGACGTCCTGCGCAGCGCCGGCATGGACGTGCGGCTCGCCTCCGACGGCGAGCAGGGCCTGCGCATGCTGAAGGAGAAGCCGGCCGAGGTCGTCCTCGTGGACTGGATGATGCCGCGCATGGACGGCGAGCAGTTCTGCCGCGCGATGCGCGCCGAGGCGAATCTCAAGAATATCCCCGTGCTCATGCTCACCGTCAAGCAGACCGCCGACGAGGAGCTCGAGGCCCTGCATTTCGGCGTGGACGACTTCGTCGTCAAGCCGTTCAAGGCGCCGGAGCTGCTGGCGCGCCTGCGCGCCGCCCTGCGCCGCACGGAGAAGAAGCCCGCGTGAGCCGCTATTCGGCCGGCGTCGCCGCGCTCCTCGTCGCGCTCGTCGTCGCGGCGGCGGCGGTCAGGCCCGGGGCGATGATGCGCGTCGAGGTCCCCGAGGGCCTCAACGCCCGCCAGACGGCGGAGCTCCTCGGCGAGAAAGGCGTCGTGCAGTCCGTGTTCGTCTTTCGCGTGCTCCTCAAGATCACCGGGTTCGACCGGCATCTCAAGCCCGGCGCGTACTCCCTGCGCCGACACGAGTGGCCGACCGTCGTCGCGCGCAAGCTGACCCTCGGCCTCACCGACGACCTGAAGATCACCATCCCCGAGGGCTTCATGGCCAGCCAGATCGCCGAGCGCCTGGAAAAGGCCGGGATCGTGAACGCCCGGGAGTTCCTGGCGGTCGTCGCGGCGCGCAAGCTCGAAGGCCGCCTCTTCCCCTCCACCTACCACCTCCCCCCCGGCTATTCCGCCGAGAAGGCCGCCGCCGTCATGACCGCCGAGTTCGACCGCCAGATCGGCGCCGCCTACGCGGCGGCGAGCCCCCCGCCCGCGCTGTCGCTCGAGGAGGCGCTGACCTTGGCGTCCATCGTCGCGCGCGAGGCCGTGCTCAAGACGGAGCGCCCGATCATCGCGGCCGTCTACCTGAACCGCCTCAAGAAGAAAATGCCTCTGCAGGCCGATCCGACGGTCCAATACGCGCTCGGCCTGGGCCATTGGAAGAAAGGCCTCACCCGCGCGGATCTTGGCGCGCCGTCGTCGTACAACACCTACATCCGGCGCGGCCTGCCTCCGGGCCCGATCTGTTCGCCCGGGCTCGAGTCCTTCCTGGGCGTGCTGTCCCCGGCGAAAACCGAGGCGCTGTACTTCGTGGCCGACACGACGGGCGGCCACCGCTTCTCCGAGACCAACGAGGAGCACTCGAAGGCGCGCATGCTCTATAAGAAGGAGCTGCGCAAGATCAAGGAGAAGCTGAAGAATCAGTCCGCCGCCGGCGAACGGCCGCGCTGACAGTCGTTCCCGGCGCTTCCAACGTTGGAAACGTCGGGCAAAACTTCTGGTATGTCCGCTGGACGAAATCCCCCGTTTTTGGCATAATGAACGGGTAGGGCGTGTAGCTCAGCTGGGAGAGCGCATCGTTCGCAACGATGAGGTCGCAGGTTCAATCCCTGTCACGTCCACCAAATTTAAGCCGCCCGCCCGGGCGGCTTATTTTTTTCCTTACCGAGGCTTTGCCCGGCCTTTGCCGGATTTTAATGGCGAATGCGGACGCCGGGGGCCATGCTGTGGAGATGAAGACCCCCTCACTGGCCGGGCCGGCCCTCCGCGTCGCGACCGCGCTTCTGCTGTGCGCGGCGTGCTTTCAAGCCGGCCGTTGGTACCAGGAGCTCTCGGTCCCCGCGGCGCGGCACGCGAAGGCCGCGGCCGATCCCGGCAATGAGATGGTCAGCGCGACATTTCGCGGGGCCGCGGAGCCCGCCGCGAAGACCGTGGAGCCCGCGCCCTTGAGCGCCGTGGGCGATCCCGTCGGGCAAGCCGGCGACATCATCACGCCGTTGAATGTGCGCGACCCTTCCGCGCTCGTCATGGGGCCCTCGGCCGGGCCGCCGGAGTGCATTGCGCCCTCGGCCGCGCCGGCGTCGCCCCCGGCGAAACAGCTGCGGCCGATAAAGCCGCTCAAGAGCGGCCGCCTGCTCGAGCTCCTGAAAAAGGCCGACAAGAAGTCCGACGCCCCGAAGCTCTTTTAAATTTTCGCGGGGACGGCGGGCACGGCCGGCGGAAGGTCGAGACGGATGTGCAGCTCCTTGAGCTGCTTCTCCTTGACCGGTCCCGGCGCCTCGGACAGCGGATCGGTGCCTTTCTGGGTCTTCGGGAACGCGATGACCTCGCGGATCGAGTCCTCGCCGCAGAGCAGCGCGGTCAAGCGGTCCAGGCCCATGCCGAAGCCGCCGTGCGGCGGGGCGCCGAAGTCGAGGGCGGAGAGCAGCAGGCCGAACTGGCGCTGCTGCTCGACTGCGTCGAATCCCATAAGAGCGAGAATCTTGCGCTGCATGTCGCCGTTGTGGTTGCGGATCGAGCCGGACGCGAGCTCGACGCCGTTGAGCACGAGATCGTACTGGTGGCTGCGCACGGAGCCCGGGTCGGTGTCGAGCTTCGGGGCGTCCGCGTCGAGCGGCCTCGTGAAGGGGTTGTGCGCGAAGGTCCAGCGTTTCTCGTCGGCCTCCCACTCGAGAAGCGGGAAGTGCGTGATCCAGGAGAAATGCCACGGCGTCGACGGCGCGGGCTTGAGCCGGTTGATGATCTCCTTGCGGATCGCGCCGAGCACGGTCGACGCGGGAATGTTTTTGTCGGCCGCGAAAAAGGTGTAGTCGCCGGGCTTGGCGCCGGTCTTCGCCTTGATCGCGTCGAGCTCGGCGGGCGTCATGAACTTCGCGATCGGCGTCTCCGGGCCCGCCTCGGTCCACTTGATCCAGGCCAGGCCCTTGGCCCCGTAGACCTTCGCGACGTCGGTGAGCTTGTCGATCTCCGAGCGGGAATAATCCGACGCGCACGAGATCGCGCGGACGACGCCGCCGGCGGCGATGGCGCCGCCGAACACCTTGAAGCCGCAGTTCTTGAGCTCCTCGGTGAGATCCACGATCTCGAATCCGTACCGCTGGTCGGGCTTGTCGGAGCCGAAGCGGCGCATCGCGTCGAAGTAGTCGAGGCGCGGAAAGGGCGTCTGGAGGTCGAAGCCGATGGCGGCCTTGAAGATGGCCTTCATCATGCGCTCGCACGCGGCGTGCACGTCGGCTTCCTCGACGAACGACATCTCGACGTCGATCTGCGTGTGCTCGGGCTGGCGGTCGGCGCGCAGGTCCTCGTCCCGGAACGCGCGGGCGAGCTGCATGTACTTCTCGACGCCGGACACCATGAGAATCTGCTTGAAGATCTGGGGCGACTGGGGCAGGGCGTAGAACGTGCCCGCGTTGAGGCGCGAGGGCACGAGGAAGTCGCGCGCGCCCTCCGGCGTCGCCTTGGTCAGGCAGGGCGTCTCGATCTCGAGGAAGCCCTCGGAGGCCAGCGCGTTGCGCGCGGCCATCGCGATCGTGTGGCGCAGGGTCAGGTTGCGCAGCATGCGCGCGCGGCGCAGGTCCAGGAAGCGGTACTTGAGGCGGGATTCCTCGTTGACGGTGACGTGCTCGTCGATCTCGAAAGGCAGGACCTTGCAGGTGTTGAGGACGGTCACCGCATCGGCGTTGAGCTCCACCTCGCCGGTGGCGAGCTTCGGGTTCTCGGTGCCCTTGGGGCGCCGCTGAATGGTCCCGGAGATGCTCACGACGTATTCCGCGCCCAGCTTGGCGGCGACGAGGAAGGCCGCGGCCTTCTCGGGGTGGACGACGACCTGGATCAGGCCGGAGCGGTCGCGCAGGTCGAAAAAGTAGACGCCGCCGTGATCGCGGCGCGAGTGGACCCAGCCCGCGACGCGGACGGGCTTGCCCTCGAAGGAGGCGTTGAGAGTTCCGGCGTCGTGGGAGCGCATGGGGTTGGACATCTGGTTCCTCGGAGGGGTCAGGCTTCGATGCAAAGCCCCGCGAGCTTTTCGGGCGCGGGGATGGAATAACGGCCGTCGTGCTGCGCGACGAGCCCGGCGCGGCGCAGCGACGACAGCGCGCGCGTCAACGGCTCGCGGGTGGTGCCGACGACGTCGGCGAGCTCCTGCTGGGTGAAGCGTTCCTTGAGCACGATCCCGGCGCCGTGGGCTTCGCCGGAGCGGCGAGCGAGGTCGAGCATGGCCTTGGCGACGCGGCCGAGGATGTTGCGGAACAGGAGGCCTTCGATCTCCTCGTTGGCGCGGCGCAGACGCTCGCAGACGGTCCGCAGGAGGTACAGGGCGAGGCTCGGGTCCTGGGCGAGGAGGCGCTGGAAGTCCTTCTTGCGGATGACGAACAGGCGGGAAGGCTCGACGGCCTGGGCCGAGGCGGTGCGGGTCGTGCCTTCGAGCAGGGACATCTCGCCGAAGAACTCCCCTTCCTTGAGGTAGGCGAAGGTCTTGCGCTTCTTCGAGGCCGAGTTCGTGAAGATCTTGATGCGGCCGGCGAGCACGATGTACATCGCGTCGGAGTCCTGGCGCTTGGCGAAAACCGACTGGCGGGCGCCCAGGTCCAGCTCCTCGGCCAGGCGGAAGACCTCGTTGAGATGCTTGGCGGAGAGGGCCGACAGAAAAGGGATTTTCTTGAGGAGCTTGGCGCCGTTCATACGGCGATATTAGCTTTCTTGCCCCCGCCCGTTCAAGACGGGGCGAGGCGGGTCAGCCGCCGCAGTTGCCCGCTTTTTCGTCCTTGAAGGCCTTCCGGCACTTGAAGTCCGAACCGAGGTTTCCGTCGCCGATGCCCGCGTCGCGGCAGGTCTGCGCCCGCTCGATCAGCGCCGGGCAGTCCGCGGCGGGCGCGGCCTGCGCGGGTTCGGGCGCCAGCACCGTCTTCGCGATCGCGGCCGCGCGCGCGCTCGCCTGGGCGGAGCGCCGCTTCGCGTCCTGGATGGAATGTTCCTCCTTCTCGGGCGCCGGCGCGGGCGTCGCGGCCGGGGCCGCCTTGGCCGGGGTCTTCTTGGGCGCGACGGCGGCGCGAAGGCGGGCCGTGCAGTAATCTCCGAAGGCCGCGATGAAGGCCCGGTTGCTCGCCGTGGCCGAACCGCCCTGGAAATACTGCATCCAACCGTCTTCCTCCTTCCGGATCCCGCGTTTGTTCAGCGCCTCGGTCCAGATCGCGTCCTCGGGCGGGATGGCGGCGAGTATCGCATCCCGGGTCGTCAGCTCGGCGGCGTTCGCGCAGGGATCGGGCGGCGGGACGGCGGCGGGCGCCGGAGCGGCCTGCGCCGGGACGGTCGCAAGGAGGAGGGCCGTCAGCGCGATGGGGAGTATCGTTCGAGGGGTCATGCCCTGAGTATAGGCCCGGGAGGGCCTGAATTCAAGGGCGGTTTTCGCGCGCTGTAGGCGTTCATTAGAAATGTCCGCTTTGCGACCAATAGAAATGTCCGCTTTGGCACCATATTGTCATGGAACCCCTCGAACGTCTGGAGCTGACCGTGCGTGATATCGAT
>JAHFCD010000517.1 GCA_023249695.1 Elusimicrobiota bacterium | reverse complement strand
GACATCGCGGCGCGATTCACGCCGGAGAAAATGGGCTCCGCGCAGACGAAGCCCTTGAAGTCGAGGTTCTTCGACGCGCTCGCGGCGGCCGCCTGGCCCGAGCTCCCGGGGACGCGCGAGTGTCCGATCACGAATTGGGTTTTCCATTCGCCTTTCAGGAACCAGTTCCCCGCGGGATTCTGCAGGTCCTTCGCCGCGATGTCGCGGGCGACGGCCTTGCCTTCCCCCATCAGCACGCGGCAGCGCTCCACGCCGGCGCATTGCTCGACGCTCTTGGCCTTGAACGCGCGGGCGAAGGCGGCGTTGCCCGCGCAAACCTCGGCGAGGGTCGCCTTCAGCGGCCGGCACTCCTCTCCGCTGCAATCTCCGGCCTTGATCACCGTCGTGAGGCAGGCGCGCTCGTCGCCGGCCAGCGTCCCGGCGAAAGAACGGCACATCGCCGCGTCCTCGAAGCATTTCGGAACCATCTTCGCGCAGAGGTCGGCGCGATTGCGGCCCTCGGCGAGCATGCCGCAGCACGGGGCCGCTCCGCCGTTCTTCCCGTCCTCGTCCGTCTTCCGGCAAGCCTTGATGAAATCCGCCTCGGTGCCGTGCCAGGTCCGCGCCAGCTCGAGGTCGGCGACGGCCCTGCGGCAAAGGGTCTCCTGAATGGCGCCGAGGCGGGAGAGCACGGCGCACTGCGACGGGTCGCCGGAGGCGTAGGCGACGTACGAATAATAGTTGAGAAGGCGGCGGTGAAGCGGCTCGGCCATGGCCGCGCGCGTGATGTCCGGGGTCATCGGCGTGCTCGACATGACGACCTTCTCGACGGGGCCGGTCGTCGTGGACGCCGCCGAGGCGAGCGCCGCGCGGGAGGACGCGAGAACGTCGTAGCACTCCTTGATCGTCCGCTCGAGCTGCTCCGCTTCGGCGATCGGCTTGTCGCAGCGTTGGAGAATGGCCGTCTGGGCGGCGGCGGGAGGCGCGATAAACACGACCGCGGCGAGGACGGCCAGGGCGAGCGTCGAAGACAGGTGTCTGTTCATCGTTGGTTCTCCTATGGCGGAATCATAACATGAGGCGGGCCCGTCAAGCTACGGCTCGTCTCAGGGTCCCGCGGTCCGAGCCAGCGCGCGGCGTCCAGGTACGGTCGGGAGGCCTCGCGCCGGCCCAGCCGCCGAAGCGCCTCCCCCACGACCGCGTTCGGAAACGGATGCTCCGGTCGCAGCGCGAGGGCCGCGCGCGCGTGGCGCAGGGCCGGGCGAGGCTCCTTCAGGTCGAGGAGCACGCGGGCGAGCCAGGCGCGGGAAAGCCAATGCCCCGGGGCCAGGGCGCTCGCGGCCTCGAGGACCCGCCGCGACTCCGCGGCGCGGCCCTCTCGGCGCAGGCCTTCGCCGAACCAGGCCATCGCCCACGCCCGCGCCGGGCCCGGGCGCGCCGAGGCCGATCCGAGATCCTTCATCCAGGCGCCCGGCGCGGATCCGTCCAGCAGGAAGCGGCCGCGCAGCGCCGCCGCCCAAGCGCCGCCTCCGCGCGCGGCGTCGTCGAGGTCGGCGCGCAAGGCCGCCTCGCGGCTCTTCAGGCCCGGCCGCGGAGTCCACGACAAGCGCGGATGGAACGGATGGCAGCGGTCGAAGTCCGCCGCCGCTTCGCGGTGGCGTCCGAGCTTGAACAGCGCCTCCCCGCGCCAGGCGTAGAACAGCATCTGACGGCAGTCGGCGCAAACGGCGCGGTCGAGGTCCTCGAGCGCGGCCGCGTGCTCGCCGAGCAGGAGCCGGGCGTGGCCGCGCCAGGCGCGCGCGATCAGGTAGCCGGGATCGAGCTCGAGGCAGCGATCGAAATCGGAGAAGGCGCCGCGCCAATCGCCGGCCTTGCGTCGGGCCTCGCCGCGCCAGGCGTGCAGCGCGGGCCAGCCGGGGGCGAGCTTGATCGAACGGTCGAAATCCTTGAGCGAGGCGCGCGGATTCCCGCCGTTGGCCTCCGCGCGCGCGCGCATCGCGTAGGCCCAGGCCTCGCGGGGATAGCGCGCGACGAGCGCGTCGAAGCAGCGCCGCGCCTGCGAGAGCCGGCCGAGCTCGGTCAGGATTTCCCCCTTCTCGGAGAGAGCCCACATGTTATCGGGGGAAATTTTCCGTAATATATTAAGATCGCGGAGGGCTTCGTCGTACCTTTCCCGGTCGTGGAGGAACTCGGCGCGCAGCGCGAGAGCCAAGGGATTGCGCGGATCGTCGCGCAGGGCCCGGTCGAGGTCGGGCGCGGCGCGCAGAAGGCGGGGCAGGTCCGAATCGCGGCGCGCGGCGAGGGTGAGCGCGGCGTAGCGCCAGGCCCGCGCCCACGGCTGGCGCGCGTCGAGCGCGAGGGCCGCGTCGAGGTCGGCGAGCGAGCCGTCGAGATCTCGGGCATAAAGACGAAGCATGCCCCGAAGGGCGCGCAGC
>JAHFCD010000055.1 GCA_023249695.1 Elusimicrobiota bacterium | reverse complement strand
TTAAGGGAAGGAACCTGCGCCGCGATGCGCGGCTCATAGTCAGACAGCGAAGCGCCCTTGAACGCGATCAAGGTCTCGTAGACGTTCTGGATCACCGACTGGCTCGAGGCGTCGTACGGATACGCCGGGTCGAGGCCGCCGACCTCTCCGATCTCGAGGTTCGTGAACGTGTCCGGGCTCTTGACCGGTTCGGCGGCGGACGCGACGGAAGCGGCAAGCAGAAGCGCGATGATCATTCCCGCAAGATAGCTTAATGGCGTCAGGCCTGCAAATTCCAAAAAGGCGCCCTCCGGCAATAACAGAGGTTACAGGAAGCGCCACTCCATGCATTGTTTGACCTGGATCAACTTTCACCCATCTCTGGCGTGATAGAATCGGGCCATGGAAGCCAAAGCCAACTCCGCCTCGAAGTGTTCCTGCCGCGTTTTCGAGTTCCTCGAGTCCTCGATCGGCAAGAAGATCATGGTCGCCGCCGCGGGCCTTCTGCTGTGCGGCTTTCTCATCACCCATCTGCTCGGGAACCTGCTGATGTTCGTCGGCGGCGACGCCTTCAACAAGTACGCCGAGGCGCTCGAGCACAACCCGCTGCTGCCGATCGCGGAGATCGGCCTCGTCGCGTTGTTCGTCGTGCACATCATCCTCGCCTATCGCGCGACCTACCTCAACCGCGCCGCCCGCCCCGAGGGCTACCAGGTCTATAAGGGCAAGGGCGCGCGCACGCCCGGCTCGCGCACGATGGCGATCACGGGGACTTTGGTCCTCGCGTTCGTGATCATCCACGTGGCGACCTTCAAGTACGATGTCGGCGGCTTCAAGGGGATGGCGGGCGAGGAAGGCCTCTTCGCGCACGTGCTCGGCTGGTTCGCCAACCCGTGGTACGCGGCCTTCTACGTCCTCGCCGTCGGCGGCGTAGGACTCCACTTGTCTCACGGCGTGCAAAGCGCGATTCAAACCTTTGGTTTGAATCATCCTCGATATACGCCGCTGATCAAGAAGGCCGGGCTCGCCTTCGCCGGCCTGATCTTCCTCGGCTTCGCGTCTTTCCCCGTCTACTTCGGCTTCATCAAGAACTGCATGTCGTGCGCGGGAGGAGCCCACTAATGAAGCTCGAATCCAAGGCCCCGACGGGGCCGATCGAAAAGTCGTGGGACAAGCACCGCTTCGACCTCAAGCTCGTCAACCCGGCCAATAAGCGCAAGTTCAAGATTCTCGTCGTCGGCACGGGCCTCGCGGGATCGGCCGCCGCGGCCTCCTGCGCCGAGCTCGGGTACCAGGTCGAGTCCTTCTGCATCCAGGACTCGGCGCGCCGGGCGCACTCGATCGCCGCGCAAGGCGGCGTGAACGCCGCGAAGAACTACCCGAACGACGGCGACTCGATCTGGCGCCTGTTCTACGACACGGTCAAGGGCGGCGACTTCCGCGCCCGCGAGGCCAACGTGTACCGCCTGGCCCAGGTCTCCAACGCGATCATCGACCAGTGCGTGGCCCAGGGCGTCCCCTTCGCGCGCGAGTACGGCGGCACCCTCTCGAACCGCTCCTTCGGCGGCGCGCAGGTCTCCCGCACGTTCTACGCGCGCGGCCAGACGGGCCAGCAGCTCCTGCTCGGCGCTTACTCCGCGCTGATGCGCCAGGTCGGCGCGGGCGCGGTCAAGCTCCATACCCGCCGCGAGATGCTCGACCTCGTCGTCATCGACGGCGTGGCGCGCGGAATCATCGTGCGCGACCTCGTCACGGGCAAGCTCGAGCGCCACATGGGCGACGCGGTCCTGCTCTGCACCGGCGGCTACAGCAACGTGTTCTACCTGTCGACGAACGCGAACACCTGCAACGTCACCGCGACGTGGCGCGCGTACAAGCGCGGCGCGGCGTTCGCCAACCCGTGCTACACGCAGATTCATCCGACCTGCGTGCCCGTCACCGGCGAGTACCAGTCCAAGCTGACGCTCATGTCCGAGTCGCTGCGCAACGACGGCCGCGTGTGGGTCCCGAAGAAGAAGGGCGACGACCGCAAGCCCCAGAACATCCCCGAGGACGAACGCGACTACTACCTGGAGCGCAAATACCCGGCCTTCGGCAACCTGGTGCCGCGCGACATCGCCTCGCGCGCCGCGAAGCAGATGACCGACGACGGGCGCGGCGTGGGCAAGACCGGGCTCTCGGTCTACCTCGACTTCAAGGACGCGATCGCCCGCGTCGGCCTCGACAAGGTCAAGGAGAAATACGGGAACCTCTTCGACATGTACCACCACATCACGGATGAAAATCCGTACGAGCAGCCGATGCGCATCTATCCCGCCGTGCACTACACGATGGGCGGCCTGTGGGTGGACTACAACCTGATGACCACGGTCCCGGGACTGTTCTGCCTGGGCGAGGCCAACTTCTCGGATCATGGGGCAAATAGGCTAGGCGCGTCGGCTTTGATGCAGGGCCTAGCCGACGGCTACTTCGTCCTGCCCTACACGATCGGCGGCTACCTGACGGGCACCAAGCTCCCGAAGGTGACGACCGACCACAAGGCCTTCGTCGAGGCCGAGGGCGACGTGAACGCGCGGACCAAGTCTCTGCTCGGCGCCAACGGCAAGAAGGCGCCGTCGTCGTTCCACCGCGACCTCGGCCACATCATGTGGGACAAGGTCGGCATGGGCCGCAACGCGAAGGGCCTGCAGGAAGCGCTCTCCAAGATCCCCGAGGTCCGCGCCGAGTTCTGGAAGAACGTCTCCGTCGTCGGCGTGGGCGAGGACTTCAACCAGACTTTGGAGCGGGCGGGACGCGTGGCCGACTTCCTCGAATTCGGCGAGCTGCTCGCCAAGGACGCGCTCACGCGCGAGGAATCCTGCGGGGGCCACTTCCGCGAGGAGCATCAGACCCCCGACGGCGAGGCGAAGCGCGACGACGAGAAGTTCGCGCACGTCGCCGCGTGGGAATACAAGGGAGAGGGCAAGGCCGCCGAGCGCCACACCGAGCCCCTGACGTTCGACAATGTCCACATCGCGCAGAGGAACTACGCCTAATATGAACATCACTCTGAAGGTCTGGCGTCAGAAGAACGCGTCCGAGGCGGGCGCCCTCGTCGAGTACACCGTCTCCGGCGTCGTGCCCGAGATGTCCTTCCTCGAAATGCTCGACACCCTCAACGAGCAGCTCGTAGCCAAGGGCCAGGACCCGGTCGCCTTCGACAGCGACTGCCGCGAAGGCATCTGCGGCATGTGCGACCTCATGATCGACGGCCAGGCCCACGGCCCGGACAAGGGCGCGACGACCTGCCAGCTCCACATGCGCCGCTATAAAGACGGCGCGGTCGTGACCGTGGAGCCCTTCCGCGCGAAGGCCTTCCCCGTCGTCAAGGACCTGTGCGTGGACCGCTCCGCCTTCGACCGCATTCAGCAGGCCGGCGGCTTCGTCTCGATCAACACCGGCAACGCCGTCGACGGCAACGCGATCCTGATCCCGCACGACAAGGCCGAGAAGGCGATGGACGCCGCCGCCTGCATCGGCTGCGGCGCCTGCGTGGCCGCCTGCCCCAACGCGTCGGCGATGCTGTTCGTCGCGGCGAAGGTCAGCCAGTACGCGTTGCTGCCCCAGGGCCAGCCCGAGCGCGAGAAGCGGGTGCTCGCGATGCGCGACGCGATGGACAACGAAGGCTTCGGCCACTGCACGAACGAGTACGAGTGCGAGGCCGCCTGCCCGAAAGAGATCAAGGTCAGCAATATCGCGCGCCTCAACCGCGAGTACCTTCGGGCCACCCTCGTCACCGAGTAAGTGCGCCTCAACGAGGACTTCGGCGTCGCCCCGGCGAAGCTCGAGGACCTCAAGGCGCGCATCCTGCGCCTGAAGATCGACCTCGCCGCCGTCGAGGAGGCCTTCTCGCGCGGCGGCGGCAAGGGCGGCCAGAAGGTCAACAAGACCTCAAACCGCGTTCAGTTAAGCTATCCTCCCCTCGACCTCCGCGTGGCCTGCCAGCGCGAGCGCAAGCGCAGCCTCAACCGCTTCCTCGCCCTGCGCGAGCTCGTGGATCAAATCGAAATGAAAATCTCACCCGAGACCTCCGGACGGCTGGCCGAGATGCGGCGCGCGCGCACGCCCGCGCCGTGGAAAAAAAGGCGTGAAGTACTTCACGGCCGAGGAAGCCGACGCGCTGATTCCCGAGCTCGAGAAGATATTCGGGGCCGTCGCCGAGATCGCCGCCCAGGCCGAGCTGAAGGCCGCGAGCCTGCGCAAGCGTCAAATGTCCGGCGACGACGACCAGGCCGGCGCCGCCATCGAGCGCTCCCAGCTCCAGTTCCTCTCCCAGAGCCTCAATCAACGGATGCAGAGCATCGTCGACCTCGGCGCTCTGCCCAAGGGCGTGGCGCCGGCCCTCGTGGACTTCCCGTCCCGCATCGACGGCCGCGAGGCCTACCTGTGCTGGAAGCTCGGCGAGAAGCGCGTTTCTTATTATCACCCCGTGGACGAAGGCTTCTCGACCCGCAAGCCGTTGCCGAAGCGCCGCGCCTAAGCCCCGCCCGCTCCCCGCCGACACAAAAGCTTGAACTTTCCTCTCTAGCTCCTCCCGGAGCGCCCCGCTACACTCAAAAGAGAGAAGGGCCTCGACCGCGCACAGGAGGTCACATGAAGAGCAAAGCACGCTGGCTCGGCGCCGCGGCGCTGATCCTCGCCGCCGTGACGGCCGTCGTCATCGAACGAGGCAAGGCGCAGGTCATCCCGCCCTATCAGACCGGCTGCGAGGCGGTCGACGCGACGACCGTCGAGGGGTTCGTGACGAATCCCGGGACCGGGATCATCCGAGTCGACGGCATCGTCCGCTTCACCTTCACGGTGGCGAACTCGATGTCGCGTCCGACGGTCCAGGTGCCGGGCGCCGCGCTGGTTCCGCCGGGGCGGACCGTCAGCGTCGCGCGAGCGCGGCTCGTCTGGAGCCTCATGCCGAGCGAGGTCTGCCAGCTCGACGTGACCGGCGCGGTCCGCTAGGAGCCCGCACAATTCGAACCATAAACCGTTGCGTTTCCGCAGTGGCCCCCGAAAGCGAGGGAAGCTAGACTGGCGCGCCGGTATCGCGACGCAAGGAGGGCACATGCCGAAAACTTTGGAGAAGGTGGAGATCAAGAGCCTCGAAAAGCCGGACGAGGTCCGGGAATTCGAGAAGGGCAAGCTCGAGCTGGTGACCGTCGCCGGCCGGACGGTGGGCCGCGCCGTGTTCAACCCCGGCTGGAAGTGGTCGACGCACATGAAACCGCTGGCCAAGACGAAGAGCTGCGAGGCTCCGCATTTCGGGTATCAGATCTCGGGGCGGATGCAGATCGTGTCGGACGACGGGACTCAGGTCGTCATGAAGGCTGGCGATTTCGGGAACATCCCCCCGGGCCACGACGCGTGGGTCCTGGGCGACGAACCGGTCGTTTTCGTGGACGTCCAGGGCTTCATCGACTACGCCAAGGCCAAGAAGTAGCCGCGCCGCCGTCGTCGGTCCGCCGGGAGTCGTTTCCCGGCGGACCTCCGACGAAGGCTCTACCGGTTGCGGCCGCCGCCCCGGCGCTGCGCCCCGCCCTGGCGCTGCGCTCCGCCCTGGCCTCGCCCGCCGCGTCCCTCGCCCCGGCCGTGGTCCCGGACTCCGTTGTCCTGGTGCTTGCGGCCTTCGCCCTGACCGTGGTCCCGGACGCCGTTGTCGTGATGCTCGCGGTGTTCGCCCTGGGCCTCGCGGCCCTCGCCTTTATGTTCCCGGGGATCGTCGCGGCGTTCCTCGCGACGCTCCTCGCGACGCTCCTCTCGGCGGTCTTCGCGGCGTTCCTCCTTGCGCTCTTCGCGGCGCTCTCCGCCCTGGCCCCGCCCATCGCGCCCTTCGCCCTGACCGTGGTCGCGGACGCCGTTGTCGCGGTGCTCGCCCTTGGGCTCCTCCCGGCGTTCGCCCCGGCGCTCCTTACGAGGGTCGCGTTTTTCGCCGCGAGGCCCGCGCTTCTCTCCGCCCTTTTCGTCCTTGCCGGCCTTGTCGCCGGGAATCGCCGGGCGCTCGCCGGGCACCGCGGGCAAAGTGCCGGAAGGGGTCTCCTCCGGCGGCCCTCCCTTGGCTTTATCGCCGGGGATCGCCGGCCGCTCGCCGGGTACCGCGGGTTGGGTTCCGGAAGGAGTTTCCTCGGGAGGTCCGCCCTTGGCTTTGTCCTGGGCTCGAAGCGGAACCGCGCCGGCCAACGAGAGAGTGAGGATGAGCAAACTGAGTTTCATGGATGACCTCCTAGGCCGTTCTGAGGATAAGGGGGATTTCGCGAAAACTCAATAGGCGTATAGTCACAACGCTGAATTTGGTTGAATAGGCCCGGCGTTCAAGGAGACCCATGGGCTTTCTACTCGGCGCGGCGTTCGGTTTCGTGGCGTGGTTCCTGCTCAACTACCTCGTGGCCGGCCTCTACACGGTCGACCAGAACGAGCGGGCGGTCAAGACGAGCTTCGGGCGCGCGCAGCGGCTCGAGGGCACGAAAACCCTGGACGATCCCGAGCTCAAGGCGACCCTCAGCGGCGACGAGCAGACCCGCTACAATTACCCCCAGCTCCGCGTGATCCCGCCCGGCGGGCCGTACTTCAAGTGGCCCTGGGAGAAGGTGTACAAGGTCTCGATCGCGACCGAGAGCATCAACATCGCGGCCGACCCGGAGACCCCCGGCGCCAACAAGGGCGGCACCGTCCTCGAGGCGATCACGATGGACCAGCTCAACACCGGCCTCACCGGCCAAATCCGCTACCGGGTCTCCGAGCGCAACCTGTACGCGTACCTGTTCGGCATCAAGACTCCGATCGTCCACGTGATGGGCTACTTCGTCTCCGTGCTGCGCGAGAAGATCGCGACGTTCGAGGCGCCGAAGCTGGAGGTCGCCTCCCTGGCCCAGGCCACCGGCTTGAGCGAGCTCAGCGGCGTCTCGATCAACGACATCCGCAAGAATTTGCGCGCCCTCAACGACCAAATGGACCGCGACTGCAAATCGTCGACCGCGCGCTACGGCATCATCCTCGACGCGTCCCTGATCACCGGCATCGACCCGCCTCCCGAGGTCGAGTCGGCGCTCGCGGCCATCAACACGGCCCACAACCACGTCTCCTCCGAGATCAGCCTCGCTCAGGCCTCCGCCGACCAGAAGATCGTGCAGTCCAAGCGCGCCGTCGAGCTCGAGACGCTCAACGCCCAGGCCGAGGTCGAGCCGCTGCTCGCGCTCGCCAAGCAGCTCACCGACCTCAAGGCCATCGGCGGCGCCGGCTCGCTGATCGCGTACATGCGCAACGTGCGCCTCGGCGTCTTCGGGCGCACGCGGCAGATCGTCCTCGAGAATAGACAGCACTGGGAGGGCCGCTGATATGAATCCCTTTATGATGGCCGCCGGCGTGACGTTCTTCGGGCTCTGGATCATCGTTCCGATCCTGCTCGGCTTCCTCCGCCTCCTCGGCTTCTACGTGATCGTCCACGAGGGCACCTCGAAGGTCTTCGTGCTGTTCGGCAACGTCCTGGACACGGTCACCGAGCCCGGCATCCACTTCCTGTGGGCGAAGCTGGGCCCCGCCGCGTTCATCGTCAACTGGATCGGCTCGTGCTACACGCTCGACATGCGCATGGACCAGGTCTACCGCCGCAGCGAGCCCGTCAACTCCGAGGAAGGCGCGCCGATGGGCATCGGCATCTGGTACGAGATGTACGTCTCGGACCCGGTCGCCTTCCTGTTCAAGAACGCCGACCCCCGCGGCTCGCTCGCGGCCAACGTCAGCAACGCGACCGTGCGCTCGCTGTCCAACATGAAGCTCGCCGCGATGCTCGGCTCGCGCCATTCGATGAGCCAGGTCGTGCGCGAGGAAGTGTCGCCGAAGTCCCACGAGTGGGGCTACAAGCTCGGCTCCGTCTATATCCGCAAGGTCCACCTGCGCGATCCGCGCATGATCAAGCAGATCGAGGAGAAGGTCGTGAACCGCCTGCGCCAGGTGACCTCGTCGATCAAGCAGGACGGCGAGAACCAGGTCAACATCATCGCCAGCACGGCCTCGCGCCAGGCCGCGATCGCCTTCGCCGAGGCCGCGGCCCTGCGGCCCAAGATCGTCGGCGCGGCGCTCAAGACGATCTCCTCGGCTCCGGACATCCTGCAGGCGATGTTCGAGATTCTGGAGGTCCAGAGAATACTCGAGAGCGGCGCCGAGATCACGATGGTACCGCCCGGCTCGGACATGCTGCAGCAGCTCATCGCCGCCCGGGTCAAGCCGCCGTCGCCCGCCGCCTGAAGCTGACGGTCGACGACAAAGGGCGCACGGCCATCATCCCCCTTCCCGGGGCGGAGCGCCTGCCGGCGACGCTCGACTACCGCGGCGAGACCTTCGTCCGCAAGACCGAGCTGCACGTCACTTTAATCGGGTCCCGCGGCGGATACGACGGGGCGGCCATGCGCGAGGCGGCCCTGGAGCTGGAGTTCGATGTCAAGCCGCTTGGGAGCTACCGCCTCGTTCGGAAGGGCGCGAAACGCTCCCTCATCGAACTGGTCAAGGTCTCGAAGCAAGAGGAGTACTGCGTCCGCCTCGAGCGCGCGCTCGGCCTTCCCCTAAACGCCGTGCCGCGGCTTCCGGCCCACGTGACGCTGTTCACCGAGCCCGGGGGGCACGGCATCGGGCTCTACCGCACGGCGGAGATGGAGGCGCTCTCGTCGGCCATCACCGACATCGCCGAGCTCACCGTGATAACGCTGACGACGGCTCCCGTCTGGCGGATCGGCTAGACGCGCTTTTCCGGCGGCAGCATCGTCAGCAGCATGAGGGTCGTCGCCGAGAAGCCAGCCAGAACGATCAGGGGATGCGCGGCGAACCAGACAAGACCCATCAGCTGCCAGCCGATCGAGCTGATGAGCATGGCGCCCTCGGTGCCATTGACGAACTTATCGATGGAGTGGGAGTTGCTCCACTTCGCGGTCAAGAACGCGCTGAAAACCCTGGTGCCCAACGCCGCGTTTATCAGCGCCAACGCGCCGAGAAGCGGCTGATGCAAGCTCAGAAAGGCGGCGGCGCCAAGAGACAGGAAAAGATGCGGCATCGCGGCCCGGACC
>JAHFCD010000516.1 GCA_023249695.1 Elusimicrobiota bacterium | reverse complement strand
AAGATGGTGCGAAAGAACTCAGAAAAGTCCCCGGTGGTTCCGAGGTCATCGCCGTATTCCACTCTGAACCCGCTGCCACGGCCCCCGGGCGGGGACTGGGAATATCCCTTCCAGTCGGGTCCGAGCGAATCGTAGCGGCGGCGCTTCTCGGGGTCGGAGAGGACCTCGTACGCTTCGCTGATCTCCTTGAAGCGTTCGGTGGCGTCCTTGGTCTTTGCGACGTCGGGGTGATGCTTTCGCGCGAGTCGTCGATACGCGGACTTGATCGTCTTGTCGTCGGCCTTCCGGTCGACTCCGAGAATCCGATAGTAGTCTTTGAAATCGACCGCCATTTTCGACTTATCCTACAAGAAGTATAGCAGACGATTTGAGTCTTTCGCGCTAACGTCTAAATCCATACTAACCGACGATTTATTCCATGAAAAATCTCAAATTAGAGAGCCTTTTGAGGTACTTCTCGGGCGCTTTATCCTCGACCAACACGGAAGGCGACGTAGAGGGACATCGGTCCGCGCTGAAGCAGGACCGTGAGCGGATCGCCTTCCTTGACGTCACGGGTCAGGCGCTCGAAATCCACCATCGTCCGCACCGTCTGGCTGTTGAGCTGCTTGATCACGTCGCCGCGCTGGACGCCAGCTTCCGCCGCCGCGCTCCCATCCTCGACGCGGACCACGACGACACCGTCGGTAGACCGGAGGTTGAGTTGCCGCGCGATTTCGGGTGTTACGGGGCGGACCTCGAGCCCGAGCATCGAGCGAGCGCGGCCGCCCGGCCGCGGCTGCTGGGCCTGGCGCTCGTCGGGGGCTTGGCCAACCTTGACCTCGACGGTCTTCTCGCTCTGCTCACGCCAGACCTTGACCTTCGCCGTGCGGTCGGGGGAGGCGAGGCCGACGGCGCGCTGCAGGTCGCCCGGACCTTCCATCGGGCGTCCCTCGAACTCGAGCAGGATATCGCCAGGCTTGAGACCGCCCTTTGCGGCTGGGCTGTCCGGCACTACTTCGTTGATGAGCACACCCTTCGGGTCCTTGGCGCCGAACGAGCGAGCCAGCTCGGGGGTAAGCGGCTGGATCGAAATGCCGAGCCACCCACGCGTCACGCGGCCCTTGTCGCGGAGCTCCGCGTAGATCTTCCGCGCCATGTTCGAGGGGATTGCAAAGCCGATGCCCGAGCCGCCGGCGACGATCGCGGTATTGATCCCGATCACCTCGCCCTGCATGTTCACCAGCGGCCCCCCGGAGTTGCCCGGATTGATCGCGGCGTCGGTCTGAAGGAAGTCGTCGAACGGGCCCTGGTCGAGCTGCCGCGCCTTGGCGCTGATGATGCCGGCCGTGACCGTAGCCTGCAGGCCGAACGGGGAGCCGACGGCGAGCACCCAGTCCCCCACTTGGATCCGGTCGGAGTCACCCAGGCGCGCGTACTTGAAGGTGCCTTTCCCGTCGTCGAGCTTGAGGACGGCGAGGTCGGTCTTCTTGTCCACCCCGATGATCTTGGCCTTGTGCTTTCCGCCGTCGAGCGTCACCACTTCGATCTCCGTGGCCTTCTCGACCACGTGGGCATTCGTGAGCGCGATCCCGGTGGGATCCACGATGACGCCCGAACCGAGGCTCCGCTGCGGGATGCGTTCGGGTACCTCGCCGAAGAAGCGCCGGAAGAACTCCTCCCCGAAGTACTCCTCGAACGGCGTGCGGCCCTGGAGGCCAGCCCCTCGCGAGAAGGTGTTGATGTTGATCACGGCCGGCTTGATCGCGTCCGCGACCGCGGCGAACGTCCCACCCGGAGGCGGCATCTGCACCGGGAGGATCGGCAGCGGGCTGACAGGCGCCTGCGCCAGCATCGGCGGGCGCCGGAGCTCCGCGCGGGGCGCCGTGAACGCCCCGAGCGCGACGCCCGCCACCAGGGCGAGTACCAGTGCTCCGAGAAAAGTCCTTCGCTTGAGCTGCATCGTCATCGCATCTCCTCCATCATGCTTTCGCCGGCCAGCGCCCTGCGGAGTCGCTCCCCCTCGAGAGTCTCCGTCCGCTTCAGCGCTTGGGCTGCGGAAATCAGGACGGCCTTCTTCGTCGTCAGCATCCCACGGACCCGGTCGTGGGTGCGCTCGAGGATCGCCCGCACTTCCTCGTCGATCGTCCGAGCGGTCGCCTCGCTGTATTCGCGTTCGCCGCCGATTCCGGCGCCTTTGAGGAAGAGCGACGTGCGCTCGCCGTAGGTCGCGAGCCCCACCCGCTCCGACATCCCGTACTTCGTCACCATGAGGCGCGCCACCTCGGTCGCGCGCTCGAGGTCGTTGTGTGCGCCGGTCGAGACCTCGCCGTAGACCAGCTCCTCGGCGACGCGTCCGCCGAGCAGGACCGCGATTCGATCCTCCAGCTCGCTCCGGGTCATCAGGAAGCGCTCCTCCGTCGGCAGCTGGTAGGTCATTCCGAGCGCGGC
>JAHFCD010000515.1 GCA_023249695.1 Elusimicrobiota bacterium | reverse complement strand
CCGTAGCTGAGTCCGAGCGAGAGATCGGAGGCGCTGAACTTGCCGTCAGGCGAGCTCGTCTCGGTCGTGCGCGCCTCGATGCCGCCGGAGCGCAGGTTGGTGACGCTGAGGCCCCAGGGCCGGCGCACGAGGCCAAGCTGATCCAGGGCGATTCCCTGGACGAAAAGCGTGTGGGTGAACAAAAGCTCATAAGGTCCGGAGCCGGACACGGCGGGAGTCTGGGGAAAGGCGAGGCCGGCCGGGTTGTAATGCACGGCGGAAACGTCGTCGGCGATGGCCACGTAGGCCTCCGCGAGACCCAACGGGCGGGCGCCGAAGCCCAAATTGAGAAAGGTGCCCGCCGACGTTCCGGGCCCGGCGGCGCGGCCAGGCGAAAAAGCGAAGAAAAAAACAGAAAAAATCAGCGCTCGAGCCACCGGGCGCGGAGACCGCTGATTTATTTTCATTAAGGGGGAATCGGTTAAACGAAGGAATCGGTGAGTCCTTTATAACTGGTTTTAGCCGATTTGCTATAAAGGTAATATAGGCGTTTGACGATTATGTTACAACGGTTTTACTGTGCCTCCGGTCACTAAAATCATATACCGCTTCATTTTATTGGGATTCGGCCTGGCGGCCTGCGCCGGCCCGAAACCGCTTCCGCCCGTCGCCCCCGCCCCCCCGAAAATAGAGGTCCCGGCGCCCGCGGTCGAAACGCCGGCCCCCACCTTGCCGGAGCTGCTCAAGCAGATCGAGACCGCGTATCGGCGCGGAGACTACGCCTCGGGCCTGGCCTTGGTCAAAAAAGCCCTCGAGCTGGAGAAAAACGACGTCTCGGCGATGGACCGGATCGGCTCGATCTACTATGTCCTGGGGCGGCGCGGAGAAGCGGTGACCATCTGGGGCCGGGCGCTGCCCCTCGAGCAGGACCTCGCCAAGCGCCGCGCCTTGGAGAACTCGATCGCCGTCGCGCGGCGGGGCCTGGGCCTGGTCGACGAGGCGCCCGTCGCGGAGCCCGTCGTCAGCACGCCGACCCGGATCGTCCCGGCGAAGCGGCCGCGGGCCGGAACGGTCGAGCTCCAGGCGCTGTACAAGAAAGGGATCAAGCATTACGCCTCGGGCGAATATCTTCAGGCCACGACGGTTTTTCTGCGCATACTGGAGCTCGATCCCGGAAACCCGGACGCGACCAAGGCCCTCAAGCGCCTCCAGCTCGGACCCTGAGATGAAAATTTCCGCCAAGCTGGCGCTGGTCCTCAGCGTGACCGTCGTGCTGTCCGTCGCCGCCTCCTGCCTCTCCTTCGTGCAGCTGCAGCGCGGCGCCCTGCGCCGCGCCGAGGCCGAGAAGGAACGGATCCTGCTCGACAGCGTGCGCAAGACGGCCGGGGAATCCCTGCTGGCCGGAGATCCGCTCATGCTGATCTCCTACCTGACCGACCTGCGCCGCGGCCGCCCCGAGGTCAGCCGCTGCCGCGTCCTGCTCGACGGCGAGTGGCAGGACGTCGGCGGTCCGGCGGCTCAGGAGCCCGGCGCCGCCGCCCGCCTCATCGAGGTCGCGCTCCCCGACGGCAAGCACACCTCCGTCGAGATTCTCCTCTCCGCGCGGCTGTTAGCCAATCGCGAGCACCGGGAATTCGACGCGATGCTTCGCGGCGTGGCGCGCATCGGCGTCGCGGCCATCCTCCTGGGCGTCCTCTTGTCCATTCCGTTGAGCCGAACCTTGACGCGCCGCATCGTCGGCATCGAGGCCGCGCTGAAGGACATCGGCTCCGGCGGCTTCGCGAGGGTCGAGGCCGGGTCCGGCTCCGACGAGCTCGCCGACCTCGCGCACGAGGTCAACGAGATGTCCTCCAAGCTCAGCGAGCTCGACGAGATGAAGAAGCTCCTCGTCGCCTCGGTCAGCCACGAATTGCGCTCCCCGCTCGGCGCCATCGAGAGCCAGGTCCGGGAAATGCTCGACTCGCAGAAAGAGCTGACGGACGAGGGCCGCAAAAGCCTCCAGTCCATCCGCAAGCACGCGTCCCGCCTCGAGCACTTCGTCAATTCGATGCTGGAGATGTCGAAGATCGAGCGCGGCAAGCTCGATTTCGAGCCGCGCCAGGCCGAGATCGGCCCCGTCGTCGAGGACGCGGGCCTCTTCTTCTCGCCGCGCGCGCGGGACGCCGGCCTTCAGCTCAGCGCCGAGATCGAGCCCGGCCTGCCCGCCTTCGCCTTCGATCCCGACCTCATCGCCCAGGTCCTCGCCAATCTCCTCTCCAACGCGATCAAGTTCACCCCGGCCGGCGGCCGCGTGACGCTCAGCGCCAAGCGCGGAGCCGAGGGGCGGCTCGTCATCGCCGTGTCCGACACCGGGGTGGGCCTCGCGCCCGAGGCGATGCGGCGCATCTTCACGCCGTTCGAGCGCGTGCCCAACGCCCTGCGCGCCACGGGCACGGGCCTCGGGCTGGCCATCT
>JAHFCD010000514.1 GCA_023249695.1 Elusimicrobiota bacterium | reverse complement strand
CGGGGCCGCCGCCTCGCGCGGAGGCAAGTCCATCATCGTCCTGCCCTCGACGGCGAAGCAGGGGACGGTCTCTCGCATCTGCGGCGCGCTCGCCGCGGGCACAGGCGTCGTCACGACGCGCGCCGACATCGATTACGTCGTCACCGAGTACGGCATCGCGAGCCTGAAGGCCAAGACGATTCGCCAGCGCGCCGTCGCGTTGATCCAAATCTCGCACCCGCGCTTCCGCCCGGCCTTGATCGCGGAGGCCGTGAAGGCGGGCCTGCTCGACGCGGGCCACATCCTGCCTCCCGCCGACGGCCGCTACCCCATCGAGCTCCAGTCGCGCGTCCGCGCCGGCGGCCTCGAGCTGGTGCTGCGGCCGCTGTCGCCCGCCGACGAGCGCGCGTTGAAGGACCTCTTCTACGCGCAGTCGGAGGAGACGACCGCCCTGCGCTTCGGCACGCCGCTCTCGCGCCTGTCGGAGGCCCAGTTTCAAGAGCTCGTGGCCATCGACTTCCGCACCTCGATGGCGCTCGGGGCGTTCCTGTGCGAAGGACGCCGGCGCCGCCTCGTGGGCGTCGCGCGCTATCACGCGCGCTCGGGCGAGGCGGACGCCGAGCTCAGCGTCGCGGTGCGCGACGACTTCCAGCGCAAGGGCGTCGGCAGCGTCCTGGTGCGCGCGCTGGCCGAGATCGGGGCCGCCCGCGGCCTCGAGTCGTTCCGGTGCGAGGAGCGCGGCCCCGGCATCGTGAGGCTGCTGCGCGGTAATTTTTCCGAGGTGCGCGAGCGCTCGGCCTCCGGCGGGGGAAGCCGTTCGTGGGTCCGCCTCGCCGATCGCTTCGCGGACCGGATTTAAATCGAGGAGGAGATCATGGTGACCTTATTTTCGGTTCTGGGAGCGTTCACGGTGGTGTTCGGCATGCTGGGCTTTCTCGTCTACTGCAACAGCCGCATCGACGCCGAGGCGGAACGCGTCGCGAGCTTCCGGGAGTAGCGGCGCTACAGGCGCCAGACGCGGAAGCGCCAGGTCCGCCGCTGCATGTGCTCGAGGTGCATGCTCAGGAACGCCTCGGCCGAGGCCTCGGTCATGTGCTGGGCCAGGATCTCCACGGAGACGTCGTCGTGGAGCGTCCAGAAGCCGGCTTCGGCGGGGGGCTCGCGCCGCAGGCGGGCGACGACCGCGGCGGAGTCCTCGAGGGTCAGGACCAGCAGGCTCTCCAGGCGCGAACGGTTGAGCAGCTCGTAGATGTGGACCTTGCGGGAGGAGACCGGCACCGGCGTGATCGCCATATTCCCAGTATGGTTCGCGACGCGGCAACGCGCCAGTCATATCGCTCGTTTTAACCCATTTTTTACCCGGACGGGCATTTAGTATCATCGAAGCCATGATCGACGCCGACACGCCCCCGATTCAATCCACGGCCGCGCTCGACGGCGCCGAATTCTCGGCCAACGCCGCGCATCACCGGGCCCTCCTGGACGATCTCAACGCCCGCCTGACGAAGGCCCGTTCGGGCGGCTCGGCCAAGGCCGTCGACCTCCATCGCTCGCGGGGCAAGCTGACCGCGCGCGAGCGCGTCGAGCGCCTCCTCGATCACGGCACGTTCTTCCTCGAGCTGTCGGCCTTGGCCGCGATGGGCCTGTACGACGACGAGGTTCCCGCCGCGGGCATGATCTCCGGCCTTGGCGTGATCAGCGGCCGCCTGTGCGTGATCGTCGCCAACGACGCCACGGTCAAGGGCGGCACCTATTACGCCGAGACGATCAAGAAGCATCTCCGCGCCCAGGAAGTGGCGCTCGAGAACCGTCTGCCCTGCGTCTACCTCGTCGACTCCGGCGGCGTGTTCCTGCCCAAGCAGGCCGAGGTCTTCCCGGACAAGGAGCACTTCGGCCGGATCTTCTACAATCAAGCGTTGATGTCCTCGCTCGGCATCCCTCAGGTCGCCATCGTCATGGGCATGTGCACCGCCGGCGGCGCCTACGTCCCCGCGATGGCCGACGAGTGCGTGATCGTCCGCAACCAGGGCACCATCTACCTCGGCGGGCCGCCTCTCGTGAAGGCCGCGACCGGCGAGGAGTCCACCGCCGAGGAGCTCGGCGGCGGCGACATGCACAGCCGCGTCTCCGGCGTGACCGACCATCTGGCCGACAACGACGAGCACGCCCTGCAGATCGGACGCGCGATCGTGGCGAACCTCAACGCGCCGCTGTTCGACCTCGGCGAAGGCGAGGCGCCGCTATACCCCGCCGACGAGCTGTACGGGATCGTCAACCGCGACCTCCGCCGGCCGGTCGACCCGAAGGAAGTGATCGCCCGCATCGTGGACGGCTCCCGCTTTCACGAATTCAAGGCGCTCTACGGCCTGACCATGACGACGGGCTTCGCCAAGATCCACGGCCGTCCCGTCGGCATCCTCGCCAACCGCGGCGTCCTGTTCTCCGAAGCGGCGCTCA
>JAHFCD010000513.1:1284-2437 GCA_023249695.1 Elusimicrobiota bacterium | reverse complement strand
CATTCACTTCATCGAGGATGAGCGCGTCGTGGAGATCGGCCGCCGCCTGGCGTCGGCGACGGCGTACACCGGGATGGCGCACATCGACATGCGCTACGATGGCCCGTCGCGCGAGCGGGTGCTCGTCATCGAATGCAACCCGCGATTTTGGGCGACCTTCTCGGCCACGCTGGGCTTGGGCGTGGATTTCATGGGGCTCGGCCTCGCGCTGGCTCGGGGCGAGAACCCCGCGCCGATCGGGAAATCGCCGGTCGGCTCGAGCCCGGGACTCAAGACGGCCCTGCGCAAGATCGTTCTCGGACGGGCCGCGTCCACGGATTCCTTCGAGAGCCTCCGTCAGAAGGCGCTGGATCCCGCGCCGGAGCTGCGCAAGGCCCTTCGCCGCGCGTTCGGGTACGCCGAAAACGAGCCGGCCCGCGGCCTTGACGGTCGCGCCCCGGGGCCGTACACTCCACCATGATGCCCAGCTACACGCACGCGCTCGTGCTGACCAGCCTCGAGAATCTCGCCTTGACGGTGATGCGCACCTTGTCCGCGAAAGGGATCAAGGTGACGATCGCCGGCGCCGGGCCGGGGCGGATGCTGCGCCTGTCGCGGCACTGCGCGTCCTATGTGAAGATCGCCGAGACCGCGTCGGAATACGCCGAGGCGCGAAAGCCGGCGCTCGAGCGGGCGGCGCGCCTGGCGCGCGAGCGGGGGATCGACCTGGTCGTGCCGGTGGACGTCCCCGGCGGTCTTTTCGCCGGCGGCTTGAAGCCGCTGCTTCCCGATCTTCCCTTTTTCCCGTTCGCCGCCCCCGAGACGCTTCGGCTCCTCGACAACAAGTGGACCTTCTACGGCTTTCTTCTCCAGCATGGCCTGCCTTCGCCGCGCACCTGGCTTCTCGAGAACGCCGAGCAGGCCCGCGGCCTGGCCTTGCCGCTGGTGCTCAAGCCCCTGTCCGAAGCGGGGGGCAAGGGAGTCGAGGTCGTGCGCGACGCGGCGGCGCGGGAGGCCCGCCTCTCCGGGACGGCTGCCTATCAGCGCTTCCCGACCCTCGCTCAGGAATACATCGACGGCGAAGAGGTGAGCCTGAGTTTTCTGTCCGACCGCGGGAAGGTGCTCGCTTGGAGCATCCACATGCATCTCAGCGGCGGGGCGAAGGAGTACATCG
>JAHFCD010000513.1:0-1274 GCA_023249695.1 Elusimicrobiota bacterium | reverse complement strand
GGGCCGCCGGATCGCCGCGGCCTCGTCTTACACCGGCCTGGTGAACGTGGACATGCGCTACGACCGGGGCCGGGCCCGCGTGTTCGTCATCGAGTGCAATCCCCGCTTCTGGGGAACCTTCAAGTACACGCTCGGGCTGGGGATCGATTATCTCGAGCGCGGCCTGGCGTTGAGGCAGGGCCGGCCGGCGTCGCCGTTCTCGGCCGAGCCGACGGGATACGTGCCCGGGCTGATGGCTTCGGTGAAGGGCTTGTTCGGCGCCGGGCTGAGCGTGCCGCGGGCGAGCCGGGCTTATCTGCGCCAGAAATTGGGAGACCCCGTTCCCGAGGTCTACTACGGCGTGCGCCACCTCCTCGGGATCAAGGGGGACGGGCCTTGATCCGCGCCGCGGCGCGCAAGGTCAAGGCGCTTTATCTGGCCTTGCCGCCGTCCGTCGTGCGCCTCGGCTTTCCCATCCGCTTCCTCCTCAATCTGGCGAAGGGCCATGAGCTCGTGCTCCTCGAGGGCGAGGAGCGCGCCGGCGGCAAGCCGCTGAGCGTCGCCTGCACGGACACGGCGGCTCTCAAGGACTATCTGCTGCGCCGCGTTTTCCGCGAGGGCGCGCGCGAACGCGCCCTCGGGAAGATCGCCTCCTGGGCGAGCGCGGCCCAGGCGCGCGCGCTCGCTCCGTCGGCGGACCTCCTCTTCTGGTACGTCCGCCCGGCCCTCGCGGGGCTCGCCCGCGAAGGCGTCGCGGCGCGGCTGCCGGCCTGGATTCCCGTGCACGTCGACCTGCAATCGCCGGAATGCCTCGCGCGGGGCAAGGAGAAATTCACGCGCAGCGGCAACGCGCTCAAGAAGGCGGGCTTCACCGCGGACATCGCGCGCGAGGAGGCCGACTTCGACGCGTTCTACGAGCGCCTGTTCATTCCTTACGTGCAATCCCGCCACGGCGAGAACGCGGTCGCCCAGTCCCGCGAGGAAACGTTGGCCGGGCTCAAGGGCGGAGGCTGGGAGCTCCTCGCGATTCGTCGCGGCGGGGAGATTCTGGCCGGCGCCACCGTCGAGTTCACCGGCGCGAGCGCCCGCTTTTGGCAGATCGGCGTGCGCGACGGCGATCCGACGCTGCTGGCCGAGGGAGTGTCGGACGCCGTCTACCACCACATGCTGTCCACCTGCCGCGAGCGCGGGGTCAAGATCCTGAACCTGGGCTCCTGCCGGCCTTTCGCCCAGGACGGGGTGCTCGAGTACAAGCGCCGGTTCGGGGCCTATGTCGCTCAAGGCGGCTCGGAGGG
>JAHFCD010000054.1 GCA_023249695.1 Elusimicrobiota bacterium | reverse complement strand
ATGAGCGGGATCGTGCCCACGGCCTTGAGCGAGCCCGCCGCCCACACCTTGGTCGCGCGGTCGAGCGCGAGCAGCGCGACTACAGCTGCCGCGCGCAGCGTCCGCATAGCTCCGGGAAGGACGCGTTCGAGCCGAGGTCCGTCTGCCAGCGCCAGCAGCGGGGGCATTTCGCGCCCTCGGCGTGAACGACCGAGATGTCCGCGCCGGTTCCCCAGGAGACCTGGGAGACGATGAACAGCTCCTCGAGGTTGAGCGCCTTGTATTCCGCGGCGTCGCCGGGCAGGACGACCTTCGCGTCGAGGGACTTGCCCACGAGCTTGGCCGTGCGCGCCTCCTCGATCTTCTTCATGACGCGCTCGCGCAGCTCGAGGGCTTTGGCCCAGCGGGCCGCGAGCGGCGCGTCGGTCCAGCGCGCGTCGGGCGCGGGAAGGTCCCACAGGAAGACGCTGCCGGCCGGCCGCGCGGGCCAGAAGCGCCAGGCCTCCTCGGCCGTGAACGACAGGATCGGAGACAGCAGCGCGCAGAGGCGCGAGAAGGTCTCGGCCATGACCGTCTGCGCCGCGAGACGCTCGGGCGCGTCGAGCTTGAAGGTGTAGAGGCGGTCCTTGGTCCCGTCGAGATACAGCGCCGACAGGTCGAACGCGCAGAAATCCACGAGGCGGCGGGCGGCGTCGCGGTAGCGGTACGCGCGGTAGTCCTCGAGGACGTCTTTTTGCAGCGACGCCAGGCGATGAAGGAGGTAGCGCTCCATCTCGGGCAGACGGTCGAACGCGACGGCCTTCGACGCCTCGAAGCCCTCGAGGCAGCCGAGCAGGTACTTGAAGGTGTTGCGCACGCGCCGGTACGAATCGGCCGGGCCTTCGAGCAGCTTGTCGGAGATGCGCACGTCGTCGTTGTAGTCGCACAGGGCGACCCAGAGGCGGAGCAGATCGGCGCCCCACTTGCCGATGACCTCCTGGGGCGCGACCACGTTGCCGGTGGACTTGTGCATGGCGCGGCCCTTCTCGTCGAGGACGAAGCCGTGCGTGAGCACCGCCTTGTACGGGGCATGGCCGCGCAGGGCCGTGGACATGACGAGGGAGCTCTGGAACCAGCCGCGGTGCTGGTCGGAGCCCTCGAGATACAGGTCGGCGACGGAGTCCTCGCCGAGGACGGAGAGCCAGGAGACGCCGGAGTCGAGCCAGACGTCGAGAATGTCGGACTCGCGGCGGAACCCCTGGGCGAGGTCGGGATGGGCCGGCAGGAAGGGCCAATCGGACGGCTGCAGGGTCTCGCCCCAGCGCTCGAACCAGAAATCGGTGCCGTCGGCGGCGGCCTTCTTCTCGATCGCCTCGAGGACGGCGTCATCGGTGACGGCCTTTCCGTCGGAGACCGAGTACAGGACGGTGATCGGAGTGCCCCACACGCGCTGGCGCGAGAGACACCAGTCGGGACGGTTCGTGACCATCGCGGCGATGCGGTTGCGGCCCTCGGCGGGCACCCACTGCGTCTTGTCGATCTCCGCGAGAAGATGCTCGCGCAGGCCCTGGGTCAGCTTCAGGAACCACTGCTCCGTGGTGCGGAACACCACGGGATTCTTGCAGCGCCAGCAATGCGGATACGAGTGCGAGATGTCCTTTTTGACGAGCAGCAGGCCGCGCTCCTGGAGGTCGGCGACGACGAGCGCGTTGGCCTCTTTAAGGATGTGCTTGCCGCGCAGGAACTCCGGGACGGTCTGGTTGTAGAGGCCGGCGCCGTCGACGGGGTTGTAGATCTCGAGGCCCTCGCGCATGCCGGTGGCGAAGTCGTCCTCGCCGTGGCCCGGGGCGGTGTGGACGATGCCGGTGCCGTCGTCGGCGGTGACGTAGTCGGCGAGCACGAGAGGCCCCTCGCCCCCGAACGGCCGGGCATACCGCACGCTCGCCGCGGCGAGCGCGGTTCCGGTCCACGTCTCGAGCTCGGCGTGCTCGGCGGCGCCGATCGCCTTCATCGCCGACTCGACGCGCGCACGGGCGACGAGCAGGCGGCGCGCGCCCGCCGACACCAGCGCGTAGTCGAGCAGGGGGTTGAACGCCGCCGCGCGGTTGGCGGGCAAGGTCCACGGGGTCGTCGTCCACACGACGAGCTCCGCGCCTTTGAGCTCCGGGATCGAGGACTCGACGATCGGCAGCGCGACGAACACCGAAGGAGAGGTCTTGTCCTTGTATTCCACCTCGGCGTCGGCGAGCGCGGTCTCGCACGTCGGGCACCACAGCACGGGCTTGAGGCCGCGGTACACGTGGCCCTTTTGGACGAGCAGGCGGAAGGCGCGCAGGATCTTGGCCTCGTAGCTCTTGGACATCGTCTTGTACGGCCGCTCCCAGTCGCCGAGCAGGCCCAGGCGCTTGAAGTCCTCGCGCTGGAGGCCGATAAAGCGCTCGGCGAAGGCGGCGGCGTCCTTGCGGAACTTGGGGATGTCGGTGACGCCGCGCTTGCTCATCTTCATCTCTTTGAGCAGCGCCGTCTCGATCGGAAGCCCGTGGCAATCCCAGCCGGGAACGTAAGGAGCCTGATGCCCCAAGAGCGCGCGCGCCTTGACCGTCACGTCCTTCAGGACCTTGTTCAGCGCGTGGCCGATGTGGATGCTGCCGTTCGCGTAGGGCGGGCCGTCGTGCAGGACGAACGGCGGCCGGCCTTTCTGGCGCTCCTGCATCTTTTGATACAGCGCCTCGTCCTCCCAGACCTTCAGGAGCTCGGGCTCGCGCTTGGCCAGGTCCCCTTTCATGGGGAAATCGGTCTTCGGCAGGTGGATGGTCGCCGACCAGTCGGTGCGCGCTTCGGGCATGATCCGATCCTACAAATTTTGATAGTATGCCCTCCATGGACACCTTTATCGCCGTCTGCCTCGCGTTGATCGTTCTCGAGCTGGCCGTCATGATCGGAGTGTTCGCCTTCGCGATGCTGAAGGTCAAGGACGCCGCCGCCGCCGTCGAGGTCGCCGCGTACCGCGTGGACCAGGAAGTGCTGGCCGTCGGCGAGACCTTCCGCTCCGGGTGGGGCGGCACGCTCAGGACGATCCTCTCGGCCGGCCTGTCCTTGCTCCGGCATTGACATGAGCGCGCTGAAGACGCTCAAACGCTGGTTCATCGACCCTCAATTCGCGCGCAAGAAACAGTTTCTGCGCTCCCTCGACATCTTCAAGGACCTGCGCGACCGGGAGCTCGGCCACCTCGTCCAAGCCCTCCACTCGCGCAGCTACCGCGAAGGCGAGGTCATCTTCGTCGAAGGCGACATCGGCCGCGCCCTGTTCATCCTCGAGGCCGGGGAGGTCGAGCTCACTCGCCCCGGCGCGGGCGGCAAGCCCGTCGTCCTCTATCATCTCAAGCCCGGCGACTTCTTCGGCGAGATGGCCCTGCTCGAGTCGCTCCCCCGCACGGCGACGGCGACCGCGACCGAAAAGACCCATCTCCACCTGCTGTACAAGAGCAAGCTCGACTCGCTGCTCAACGGCGAGCCGCGCATCGGCGTGAACATCATGAGCCACCTCGCGCGCCTGCTCTCCGCCCGCCTGCGCCGCCTGAGCTCGGATTCCAAGCTCGCGTCCTCCAAGAATGACTGAGGACCGCCGCGAATTCCCGTTCCTGCCCGTGTTCCTCGTGGGCGGCGTGGCCCTGTTCGCGTTCTACCAGGTCCGCGCCGCGCTGACGCCTTTCCTGCTCGCCGCCGCCTTCGCCTATGTCCTCAACCCCATCGTCACCTACTTCGAGGCGCGCGGCCTGCGCCGCTTCCATCTCGTGCTCTGCGGCTACCTCGGGGCCCTGATCCTCGCCGTGGTCGCCTATGCCGGGCTAAAGACCGTCATCCTCGAGGAAACCGAGACGCTCCAGGTCCGCGCTCCCGCCTATTTCCAGCAGCTCCAGAAAACGGCCTACGCGCAGAAGGTTCTGCTCACCGAAAAGCTGCCCTTGCCGGCCAAGATCTCGGAGCACGCGCTCGAGTCCGCGCTCGGTGGCGCTCTGCACACTTTGCAGGAGCTCCCCGCCCACGTCCTGGCGCTGCTGCCGCTGCTCGCGCACGCCCTGCTCATCCCGTTCATCGGCTTCTTCTTCCTCCTCGACGGGCCGGGCGGCGTCGGCGGCCTGATCCAGGCGTGCCCGAGCCGCCTGGTCGAGCAGGCGATCCACCTTCTCAGCGAGATCGACACCGCGCTCGGCAATTATCTGCGCGGCCTGATCATCGTCGCGACCGTGATCTTCATCATCTCCTTCCTCGGCCTGCTGGCCCTCGGCGTCGACAACGCGCTGATCATCGCGGCGGTCTCCGCGGTGAGCTCCGTCGTGCCGTACTTCGGCCTCGTGATGGGCATCGTCGTCGGCGGCGCGATGGCCTTCTATCAGTTCGGCGCGCCGATGGCCGCGGTGAAGGTCGCGGTCCTGTTCCTCGCCATCCGCGGCCTCGAGGAGACCTTGATCCAGCCCATCATCGCCCGCCACAGCCTGCACATGCACGCGATGACGAACCTCCTCGTCCTGATCCTCGGCGGCGAAATGTTCGGCTTCCTGGGCCTGGTGTTCGCCGTCCCCGCCGCGGGCATCCTCAAGGCCCTCGTGTCGGTGACCTGGTCCTGGTACACGAGCGAGCGCGGCCTCATCTCGGCCACCGCGGAAGGCGCCGGCGTTCCCTACACCTAGGAGCCGGTCGCCTGGGCCGCCGCGCCCTTAAGGCCGCGGCAAATCCCGCGCGACGCGCAATCCGGTCCCGCGCTCGCTGACGATGTCCGGGTTCTCGCTGTCGCGGTGGGACACCCGCAGGTTGTGCGCGTCCCCGTCCCATTGGCCGCCGCGATCGGAGCGATACGCGCTCGTGGATTTCACGACCCAGGCGGAGCCGTCGCTCGGAGCGCCGTCGTAGGTGTCGTGATACCAATCCTCGGTCCACTCCCAGACGTTTCCCGCCATGTCGCACAGGCCCTGCCTCGTGTTGCCCCGCGGCTTCGAGCACACCGGCCACGTCGCGCGGCGGCCGCAGCCGAGGGCGCCCGGACGCTCGCCGAACACCGCCCGGCGGCAGGTCGGAGGCGCGTCGCCCCACGCGTAGCGGCCTTTTCCGCCGGCGCCGCGCGCGGCATACTCCCACTCCGACTCGGTCGGCAGGCGCCCGCCCGCCCAGCGGGCGAACGCGCGCGCCTGTGTCCAGCTGACGCAGACGACCGGCTGCTCGAGGCCGCGAAACGCGGGCCCCAGGCAATCCGGATCGAGCGCCGCGCAGGCCCCGGCCGCCGCGCACGCGTTGTACTGCCGGTTGGTCACCTCGGTGCGCCCCAGCTCGAAGGATTTCACCGTCACGCGATGGACCGGCCGCTCCTGCGGATACTCGTCGGAGCCCATCAGGTAATCGCCGCCGGAAATGAGCACCCAATCGATCTTCGACCGGTCCGGCGGCGCGGCGGCGAGGCAGAGCAGCGCGAAAGCCGCGAGCAGGCGGGGCGTCAAGCCTGAACGTACGGCGAGAGCAGGACGCGCAGGTCCGCGGGCACGCGCGCCGGACGCCACAGGTCGGTCACGATCGCGTGGCGCGAATGGACGCGCGCGACGACCTTGCCGGCGAGTTCGTTGTCGACGACCTCGCAGGAGAACGAGATGCTCGCGCGCCCGAGCTCCGAGATCCAGGTGCGAATCGTCAAAAGGTCGTCGTAACGGCTCGGGGCGAGATACTCGCAGCGGGCCGACACGGCCGGAAGGAACAGCTTGCGGGTCACTTCGAGATCGCGGTAGCGTACCCCGAGCGACCGCAGCAGCTCGGTGCGGCCCTGCTCGAGGTACTTCAGGTAGTTCGCGTAGTAGATGATGCCGGCCTTGTCGGTGTCGGCGTAGGTCACGCGCACCTGGAACTCATGGAACTTCGGCTTGCGCGCGGAGGACGCCGGCGCGGGAGCGGGCGCCGCGGCGGGCTTCGCCTCCGGCTTCGGCGCCTCGGCCTTCGCCTCGGGCGGAGGCGGCGTGCCCGTCGTATTCGGCAGGATCACGTTCTTGATCGCCTGGCGGTCCTCGCCGAGAACCTGATTGACCACCGACAGGATGCCGGAGAAACCGACGGGCTTGCGCAGGAAGAACGTCTTGGCGCCGGGCTTGATCCGCCCCTTGAGCTCCTCGAGCGTCAGGCCCGTCGAGAAGACGACGGGCGTACCGCTGGTCAGCGGCGAGGCGCGCAGGCGATCGTACGTGGCGGCCCCGTCGGCCCCGGGCATGTAGAAATCGAGGATGATGAGGTCCGGCTTCATCTCCTGGGCGAGCAGATAGCCTTGGGCGGAATCGAAGGCGACGGCGACGCGGTAGCCGGCGGACTCGAGGCCGTCCTTGAGCGGCGCGACCAAGGTGACGTCGTCGTCAACGACGAGAATAGTCCGGGCCAAAATTCCTCTTCAGCTCTGCGTCCCGGCGAATTGGGGCTGAGCGCAATGGCCGCAGCGCTTGGCCTTGATAGGAATGTTGAGCAGGCACTCGAGACACTGCTTTTCGGTCGGCGCCGGCGCGGCGACGGGCTCGGAGCGCTTGAGCGTGTTGATCATTTTTATCGCGGCGAAGACCGCCGCGGCGACGATCACGAAATCGACGATGTTGGTCAGGAAGGCGCCGTAGTTGAGCGTGACGGCCTTTCCCGCGCCCTCGGCGGCCTTGAGCGTCAGCTTCAGGTCCGTGAAGTCCGCCCCGCCGGTCAGCATGCCGATGGGCGGCATGACCAGATCATTAAGAAAGGAAGAGACGATCTTGCCGAAGGCGGCGCCGATCACGACGCCGACGGCCATGTCGATGACGTTGCCCTTCATCGCGAACTCTTTGAACTCCTTGATCATGCTCATCGCGGGTATATTAGCATACGCCGATATTTATCCGGATTGCCAACCCGATAACGGGAGCATGACCATCCTTCGAGGGGCTCGCTTTTCATTAGTATAATGGATCGGCACCCCCCATGAAATTCCAGGACTTCCAGAAGAAGAGCCGTTTCGGCCGCGAAGAGCTCCTCGAATTCGTCGCGGGCCGTCTTGTCGACGACGCCCCCGCCGGCCTGCCGGCGCTGCCCGTCTCCTTGCTGGTCCCGTTCCACGAGATCACGGACATCTCCTGGGACGCCGCCTCCGGCACCGGACGCATCGAGGCCGTCCGCTACAACAAGCTCGACGACTGGTTCTATCCGTGCCACTTCAACGGCGACCCCGTCATGCCCGGCTGCTGGGGGGTGGACGCCGCGTGGCAGTGCCTGCGCTTCTTCGCCGCCTGGCGGGGCTTGCCGCACTGCGGCAAGACCATGGGCATGGAGAACGTCTCGTTCTTCGGCCAGATCCGCCCGTACGACAAGAAGATCGTCTATGTCGTCGACGTGATCTCCGAGGAGGCCTCGGACGGCGAGACCCTGCTGACGGGCAAGGCGACGGTGACCGTGGACGGCGTCCTCGTGTACACGATCGGCTCCGTGTCCGTCGCGACCGCATTCTGGACCGACGACGCGCCGGCGCAGCCGGCGGCCGTTCCCGCGTCCGACGATTCGCCGATCCGCAAGCTCCGCTACGATGAGTTCGCCGCGAAGACGGCGCTCAATCACGCCGAGATCGTCGCGCTGTCCCAGGGCACGCTCATCGAGGCGCCCGGCGTCGAGGTGTGCCTGCTCCCCTCCTCCCTGATGCTCGAGGTCGGCGCGATCGAAAGCCTCGCGTTCGACGAGTCGACCGGCGAAGGCGGGATCTCGGCCTCGCGCGAGAACGGCCCTCTCGAGTGGTTCTACCCGATGACGCCGGGCTTTAAACCGGCGGTCCTCTCCATCGACGCCCTCTGGCAGCTCATGGGCCTTTTCCTCACCTGGCGGAAGAATGAGGGCACCGGCCGCGCGCTCGGATTCGAGCGCGTCGAGGTGTTCAGCGAGATCCTGCCCGGCGACCGCGACATCCGCTACGAGGTCCAGATCGTGCGCTTTTCGCGCGCGCCGAACGGCGACGCCTACATCCGCGCCGACGCCAAGGTGCGCGCCGACGGCCGGCTCATCCTCGCCGTGACGAACGCGAACGTCGGCTGCCACAAGAACATCCGCTACTCGGGCTATCCGCTGCCGAGCGAGATGGCCTTCGGCGGCAAGCTCAAGATGCGGGCGGAGGCCGAGGCATGAAAGTGCTGACGCCCGCGCAGGTCCTGGCCCTCGTCCCCCAGCAGCGCCCGATGCGCTTCATCGACGAGATCGTGTCGGTGGACTCCGACCACATCGTCGGCAACTACACGTGGCAGCCCGAGGATTGCGCCGGCTACTCCCCCGATGACACGATCGCGCCGCCCTTCAAGATGATCGAGATGGCCGCCCAGATCGGAAGCGTCGCGTGGTGCATCTACCACATGACGCTCAAGATGACCCCGGAGGAGATCGCCCTGCTGGTCGGCTTCTTCACCCAGGTCGACGGCGTCGAGTTCTTCGAGACCGTGCGCGCCGGCGACAAGGTCGCCTGCCTGGCCAGCTTCGAGCCCGAGGGCTACTTCCGCGAGGGCAAGCTCGTCAGCTGCGTGGAGTTCCAGTTCGACGGCGGCCCCAAGGACGGCAAGACGATCATGACCGGCCTCGTCGGCGGCATGTGGGTCCCCAAAACCTCCCCCACGCTCGGTTGACCGCTTAGACGACTATCCTTGAGGATAGCCGCAGCCCGCTTCAGGAGACTATGTGCGTGACGCGGTTTTGGGCGGCGAAGCGCCGCAAGGCCTTGACAGGATCGTCGCTCCGGAGGTGCCAGGCGCTTCCATGCGGCCTGAGCGGACCGGTCCACGCCGCGGGATAGAGTTGGACCACCGTGAGCGGTGCGTTCAATTCGCGGGCCAGGCGCACCGCCACCGCGAGCGCCGCCTCGGACTGCGGCTGGTCGAGCGTCAGGCAGGCCAACACGACGAACGCGTCCGGCGGGACTTCCATGCCCTCATGATAGCTCCGACCGCCGTTGAGCTTCCATTACCGGTCCGTTATCGCGGCGTTACTCGGTCCAGGACCGAGTTGAACTAATCTTCGTCCGGCGCCTCGAGGCGGTAGCCGACGGCGGGCTCGGTCTTGAGGTGGCGCGGCCGCACGGGCTCCTTCTCGATGCGGTGGCGAGTCTGGTGGACGAGGATGCGCA
>JAHFCD010000053.1 GCA_023249695.1 Elusimicrobiota bacterium | reverse complement strand
TCGACGAGCATCGACGCGCGGCGGTCAGCGTCCGCATGGCCCTGCTTTTCGACGCCGGGCCCCGGCGCCGGGATCGCCAGTTCCTCTTCGAGGTCTACCAGGCCTGCCGCGGCGGCCTCCGTTTCGTTTTCGAGTCGGAACGCGCGTTGGAGACGGCCGGCTCGGTCTTCATCGGAGGGGAGGATCTCGCGCGCGCTTTCAGCGACGCCCTCGAGGTCCCGCATTCCGGAGCCTTCAACGTCGCCGGCGGCTTTTGCCGCTGGAAGGAGCTCATCGACATGATCAACCTCCATGCCGGCACCGCCTCCGGGGTCGTCGTCCGGGACGGCGGCCGTCCGGGCCCGGGCGAGTATCGCCTGCCGCAGTCGGTCTCGTCGATGGATCTCGCCGCCTTCACCGCGGCCTCCGGCTTCCGCCCGCGGCAGACGCTGGAGGAGCTGATCTCGAGCTTCGTCGCCGCGGAATCCCGCGACGGAGTCCGGGCATGAAAATCATCGCCCTGACGCCGCCGGGACGCTTCCCGACCGTCGATCACGACCCGGGACCGTGGTGGGGCGTCGCCGCCGCCTCGCACGACGCCGTCCGCTTCAGCGCCAACGCCGCCTGGTGGCGGGGGCTTTGCGCGCCGTCGGCTCACGGCCGGCTGCGGGCCGACCTCGGCTGGTCCCAGCGCCTGCGTGCCCGGCTCGAGCTCAGCGCCGCCGGCCTGCCGTTCGGGGCGCGCGCGCGCGCGGCCGCCGGCGCGCTCACGGACCTGCGCGGTCCGCGGCCGTTCGCGTCGGAGGAAGCGGCCATCGCCGCCGGCTCGAAGCTGGCCGAATTCCTCGAGGCGCTCAACGCCTGCCAGGACGAGCTGCTCTTCGGCCTGGGGTGGGGCGTTCGGGCGGCCGGCGTCGACTATTCGGACAGCGCGTCGTTGTGCGGCTACGCCCGGCGCGACACGATCCTTTCCGCGATGGTGGAAGACTCGCTCGACGCGTTTCCCGAGGACGCCGGCTTCGTCGCGTTCTCGGTCACTTCGGCGGAGGATCTCCTGACGGCCTTGATCGCCGCGCGGCTTCTGCGTCGGCGCAGCCCGCGCGCCCATCTTTGCCTGGCCGACCACGGCTACGAAAATTTCTCGCTCCAGCCGCACATGGAAGGACTGCGCCGCGCGGGAAGCTTCCTCGGCTTCTTCGACAGCGTCGTCGAGTCGAAGGACGAGCGCGATGCCCTCGTTCCGGCGCTCGCGACGGCCCATTCGCGGGGCGCCGCGCCGAAAGGCTACCTCTCTTCCCGCAGCCACCCGCGGCTGGGCTCCCCGGTCGTCGGGGGCGGGGCCGTCAAGCTGAGCGCGGAGACGTTCGCTCCCGAGCAGGTTTTTTGGACGCGCGTGAGCCCGCGGCGCTGCTACTGGAGCCGCTGCGCGTTCTGCGCCCAGAACAACAAGTACGACGACCCTCGCCCGCCTTCGAAGGCGGAGGTGGGGGCGGCCCTGGACCGCCTCGCGGCGCAGCGGGCTTGCGGCACGCGCACCTTCATCTTCGCCGACGAGGCGCTTTCGCCGGCGATGCTCCGGCTGCTCGCGGAGGGAATCACCGCGCGCGGGCTCGACATCCGTTGGGCCTGCCGCAGCAAGCTCGAGCTCAGCCACACGCCCGAGCTCTTCGAGAGCTTGGCGCGCTCGGGCTGCTACGAGGTCCTCTACGGCCTCGAGTCGATCTCCCCGCGCGTGCAGAAGCTCATGGGGAAGCACACCGAGGGCCTGGACGTCGAGGCGACGCGGCGGATCCTGCTCTCGATGGGGCGGGCCGGCGTCGGCACCCACATCAACCTCATCGGAGGCTTCCCCGGCGACACGGTCGCCGAGGTGGAGGAGACCGTCGACTTTCTCGTCGACGTCCTGCCCGCCGTCGACGGCTCCACCTTCCTCCTGAACCAGTTCGCGCTGTTTCCGGACACGCCGATTCTTCACGAGCCGGGAAGCTTCGGCCTCGTCCCCGCGGCTCCGCGCGGCGACATGCCGTCCTCCTACGCCTTCTCCGTCGTGGAAGAGCGGCGCGCCGAGTCGGAGGCGGTCCTGGCCGAGCTGCCGCGACTGCGCCGGAAGCTCTCCGACGGCCTGGGTTGGGGACGCTACGGCCAGGGTGCGGGCGCCGCCGCCGCGCTGGATCTCTATTTCGGCACCGGCCACGGGGCCATCATGAAGGCCTGCGGCCGCAACCCGTTCGCCAATCCTCTCAAGGGCCGGAATTGAGCGTCGATTCCACTTGTAGCCGGGGGGGATGACTCGCTATTATCCCTTGGTGACTTTCCTTCCGATTCTCGCGGCCGTGTTACTCCTTATATCACCCGATTGCCGCGCGCAGGCCCCCGATGCTCTCAAGGCCGCGCTGTCGGCCGCCAAGTCCTCGGACGCGATGGCGCGCCGTCAGGCCGCCGAGGATCTCGGCCAGTCCCGCAACCCGGCCGGCGTCCCCGCCCTCGAGGCCCTTCTCGGCGACTCCTCGGCGATCGTGCGCGCGACGGCTTGCGAGGCCCTCGGCGTCCAGCGCTCGCGCGGCTCGGTCGCCAAGCTCGGCTCGGTGCTGTCGGGCGACTCCGATCCCCGCGTGCGTCAGGCCGCGGCGATCGCGTTCGTTTTCATCGGCGACGCGGCCGCGGCGGGGCCTCTCGTCGGAGCGCTGAAGGACGGCTCGGCGCCCGTGCGTCACGCGGCGATGCGCGCGCTCGGCAAGCTCCACGCCGGGGGCGCCGTCGGCCCTCTGGCCTCCGTCCTCTCGGATCCGGACGTTTCCGCGCGCAAGATCGCGGCCGCCTCCCTGGGCGAGATCGGCTCCAAGGAAGGCGTTCCCGCGCTCTCCTCGGCTTTGTCGGATTCCGACGCCGGCGTCCGCAATGAGGCCGCGAAATCTCTCGGCCTGATCGCCGATCCCAGCTCCGGCCCGGCCCTCACCGCGGCCCTGAAGGACGCCGACGCGGGCGTGCGCGTTCAGGCCGCCTCCGCGCTCGCCAAGGCCGGCGACCAGTCGGGGCTTCCCGTCGCGTACGCCGCGCTCAAGAGCCCCGACGCGATGACCCGCCAGCAGGCGGCGGCGACGGTCGGCCTCGTCGGCGACTCGAAAGGCCTCGCGGCCCTTGACGCCGCGCGCGCCGTCGAAAAGGACGCCAACGCGCAAGGCATGATCGATTTCGCCCGCTCCCAGCTGAAGGCCCGGCTCAGCCTGCCGGAGAAGGCTCCGCTCAAGGCTCCGGCCAAAGCGCCGGTCAAGGCAAAATCCCCGCTTAAAAAGGCAACGCGATGAACTTCCTCGGCAAATCGTTCCCGAAGCGCTTTTGCATCGTCTTCTGCCTGCTCGCCGCGATCGCCTACGCCCCTGTTCTCGTCGGCGGCTCCGCCTTCGGCATCTTCTCCTCCGTCGAGCGGGTCTGGCACGACCTCTCCTTCACTTTGCGCCAAAATAGCCTCAAGCCCGGCGACCCCCGGCTCATCCTTTTGGCCATCGACGACGACAGCGTCCACGCGCTCGGCTTTCCCCTGCCCCGCGCGGTCTACGCGCAGGCCCTCAATAAGCTGAAGGACTACGGAGTCAAGACCGTCGTCTTCGACGTGCTCTTCCTCGAGAACCGCGAGGGCGACGCCGAGCTCGGCGCGGCGACCAAGAGGCACGGCAACGTCGTTCATCTCTTCACGGAGAAGGCCGAAAACGACGGCAAGGTCACCTTCCAGATGGCGGTCAAGCCTCTGAAGGACGCGGCGAAGCACCTGGGCACGCCGCTCATCGGCCAGCATCTCGACGACGACGGGCACATGCGCACCTTCCTCCTGTTCAACTCCGAATTGGAGGATCCGATATTGAAGAACGGCCGTCCCACGACCTCCCTGGCGGCGGCCGCCGTGGCGAGCTTCACGGGCAAGACGATCGAGCAGGTCGAGAAGGAAAACCCGGCGGACCAGCTGCCGACGCCGGTCTTCAATTTCCGCCGCCCCGGCGATTGGGACAAGCTGGAGAATTGCGGCAAGGCCGACAAGTGCACCTCGCCCTACCGCACGATCCCCTTGCTCGACTTGATCTCCGGAAAGCTGACGCCGGTTCAGAAGGAGGCCCTGAAGGGCTCCTTGGTCATGGTCGGCTCCATCAGCACCGGTTATTTCGACCATTTTCCCGGTCCGTTCAATCCGCATACGCCCGGCCCGGAATTCCATATGGCGGTCATCGACAACGTTCTCCACGGCGATGCCCTCGAGGCCACGAACCGATTTTTCGTGATTCTGCTCGTGCTGCTCGCCCCGTGGCTGCCTTACTTCTTCCTGCGCGCGCTGACTCCCGCCAAGGCGGCGCTCGCGGTCGCGGCGACGCTCGCGGCGATGCTGTACGGGGCGCTGTATCTGATGAACCGCGGCACGATGATCTATCCCGTCGCGCCGGGCCTGACGATGCTCGTGAGCTTCGTCGTCCTGACGGTGCACAAGGTCCTGACCGAAGGCGCCGAGAAGCAGGCGATCAAGGCCCTGTTCGGCCAGTTCGTCGCTCCCGAGGTCGTCAATCAGCTCGCCAACGACCCGTCGAAGGTGAAGCTCGGCGGCGAGAAGCGCGACCTGACGATCTTCTTCCTCGACATCGCCCACTTCACGAACATCTCCGAGAAGATGGATCCCGAGCAGCTGATCCACTTCCTGAACCGCTACCTGACCGCGCTCAGCGACCCCATCCTGGAGAGCCACGGCACGATCGACAAGTACATCGGCGACTGCATCATGGCTTTCTGGAACGCGCCGGTGCTCGATCCCGACCACCGCAAGGACGCCGTGCTGACCGCGCTCGCCTGCCAGCGCATCATTTTAGAGCTCAACAAGACGCTGGACCCGGGCGTGCCCGAGGTTCCCATGGTGCGCATCGGCATCAACTCCGGCATCGCGACCGTCGCGCTGACCGGCACGCAGCGCAAGATTCAGTACACCGCGATCGGCGACGAGGTCAACCTCGCCTCGCGGCTCGAGGGCGCGAACAAATTCTTCGGCTCGAAGATCATGATCAGCGCCTCCACCTACGAGGGCGCCAAGGACGCCTGCGAGGCCCGCTATCTCGGCCGCGCCCGCGTCGTCGGCAAGGCCGTGCCGGTGCCGGTGTACGAGCCGCTCGCGGAGAAGGGAAAGCTGACGCCCGTGTGGGCGAAGGGCCTTCCGCTCTGGGAGAAGGGCATCAAGGCCTTCTACGACAAGAAATACGACGACGCGCTGGCGCTCTTCACCGAGTTCCTCGGGCTGATGCCCGACGACGGCCCCGGCGAGCTTTACCGCAACATCTCTCGGGACTACGCGGCGCTGCCGCCCGATGACTGGGATCAGGTCTTCAACCTCACGGCGAAATAGGAAATGAATATTTTTTGGCGGCTGCTCTTCGGCCACCTGCTCTGCGACTTCACGCTGCAAACCAACTTCATCAATCGTTGGAAGCGCACGAGCCCGTGGGGCCTGCTGGCGCATTGCGCCATGCACCCGGCCGCCTACCTGATCCTGACCTGGCCGTTCCTCGGCGACTTCTGGATCGAGAACGCCTTCTTCCGCCTCAACGGCTGGTCCTGCATCGCGCTCATCTTCGCGACCCACTACCTCGAGGACTGGTGGCGCGTATTCACGATCTTCAAGTACGGCATGCCCGACAATACGCTGTTCTTCGCCTGGGATCAGGTCATCCATTACGCGGTGATTTTCTCCGTCGCGCCGCTGGCCGTCACCGCGCTGGGGGCGACGCCCGCGTACTTCCCCGAGAAATGGCCGGTGCTCGGCTGCCTGTTCGTCGTGATCACGCACGCTTGCACGGTGCTTATCTACTTCCTCGAGAAGGATCTTCACGGCGCGGACTATCCGGGCGACGACGAGAAGCATCTCGCGATGGCCGAGCGCCTCGTGCTGGCGCTGTGCTTCCTGTTCCCGACGCCGCTCGGGGCGGGCGTGCTCGCGGCGGGCTGGCTCGGGGTGATGTTCTTCCTGCGCCGCCGGCGCCTGTTCGACCTGACCGCTTTCACCTTCTACACGGGCGCGACCGTCTCGGTGCTCTGCGGCCTCGCCGCCCGATTCGTCTACTACGTTTAAGGAACCTCCCATGAACGAAATCCTCATCCTCTCCGCCTCCCGCACCCCCATCGGCTCGATCAACGGCGCGTTGGCCAACTACACCGCGCCGCAGCTCGCCGCCAAGGCCGTCGCCGACGCGCTCGCCAAGTCCGGCGTGGCCGCCGCCGACCTCGGCGAGGTGGTGCTCGGCTGCGTGATCCCCGCCGGCATCGGCCAAGCCCCCGCGCGCATGGCCGCGATCGCGGCCGGCATCCCGGTCTCCGTCGGCGCCACGACGGTCAATAAGGTCTGCGGCTCGGGCATGAAGGCGGTCATGATGGTCTCCCAGGGCATCGCGCTCGGCGAGCACGACGACGCGGTCGCCGGCGGCATGGAGTCGATGTCGAAAGCGCCCTATCTTCTCGACAAGGCGCGTTCCGGCTACCGCTACGGCGACGCCAAGCTCCTCGACGCCGTCCTGCGCGACGGCCTGATGGACCCTTATGACGGCGTGCACATGGGCGACTGCGGCGAGCTGTGCGCCAAGGAGCACGGCTTCACCCGCGAGATGCAGGACGCGTGGGCGGTGCGATCTTATGAGCGAGCGCAGGAGGCCGTCGCCAAGGGCTGGTTCAAGAGCGAGCTCGTCGGCATCGACGGCATCGAGCTCGACGAGGAGCCGGGCCGCGCCAAGCTCGACAAGATCGGCAAGCTGCGCCCCGCGTTCCAGAAGGACGGCACGATCACGGCGGCCAACGCCTCCAAGCTCAACGACGGGGCCGCGGCCCTGGTGCTGTCGTCGGCGAAAGGCGCGGCGGGCAAGAAGCCGCTGGCGCGCGTCGTCGGCTGGGCCACGCATTCGCAGGAGCCGAAGTGGTTCACGACCGCGCCGGCCGGCGCCGTCGACAAGCTTCTCAAGAAAATCGGCTGGACCGTGGATTCCGTGGATCTTTTCGAGGTCAACGAGGCGTTCGCGGTGGTGACCCTCGCCGTGGCCAAGCTTGCGAACCTCCCGCACGAGAAGATCAACGTGCACGGCGGGGCGGTCGCGCTGGGCCATCCGCTCGGCGCCTCGGGCGCTCGCATCCTCGCGACCTTGGTGCACGCGCTCAAGACCCGCGGCGGCAAGCGCGGAGTCGCCGGCATCTGCCTCGGCGGCGGGGAGGCCGTGGCCGTTGCCCTCGAACTCGTTTAAGCTCGGCTCGAGCCTCACGCTCGAACAGCTGGCCTCCGTCGCCGTCGGCGGCCGGAAGGTCGTCCTGCCGGGCGCCGCGCTGCGGCGCGTCGCCTCCTCGCGCCGCGTGCTGGAAGCGGCGATGGCGTCGGGCGGCACGATCTACGGCGTCAACACCGGCTTCGGGGAGCTGGCCTCGACGCGCATCTCCACCGAGCGCCTGGCCCAGGTCCAGCGCAATCTCGTCCTGTCCCACGCCTGCGGCGTCGGCGAGCCGCTCGATCCGATCGAGTCGCGTTCGATCCTGTTCCTGCGCGTCAACGAGCTGTCCCGCGGCTTCTCCGGCGTGCGCCCCGCGCTGGTCAGGCATTTGGCGCGCATGCTCGATAAGAATATCCTGCCGTTGATCCCGAGCCGCGGCTCCGTCGGCGCCAGCGGCGATCTCGCGCCCCAGGCCCACCTGGCCTTGGCCGTCATCGGCGAAGGCCCGGTGCTCTTCCGCGGACGCGTCGTTCCCGCCGCGAAGGCCTTGAAGGCCGCCGGCTTGAAGCCTTTCGTTCTGTCCGCGAAGGAAGGCTTGGCGCTGCTCAACGGCACCCAGGCGATGCAGTCCGTCGGCGGCTTGGCCCTGCTCGCGGCGGAACGTGTCTATCGCGCTTCGAACCTCGCCTGCGCCGCCTCGTTGGATGCGCTGACCGGCACGCCTTCGCCCTTCGACGAGGCGATCCAGAGGTTGAAGCCTCACCCCGGTCAAATAGCAGCCGCGCGTTCTTTGCGTCGCCTCTTGGCCGGCTCCGAGATACGGAAATCGCATGTCGTCGACGACCCCCGCGTCCAGGATTCCTACTCGCTGCGCTGCGCGCCCCAGGTTCACGGCGCCGTCTGGGATCGCCTGGCGGAGGCCCGTCGCGTCGTCCAGATCGAGCTCGGCTCGGTCACCGACAACCCGCTCGTCGCCGGCGGGCGCGTGATCTCGGGCGGGAACTTCCACGGCCAGGCCCTATCGTTCGCGTTCGACTCGGCCGCGGGCGCGCTGGCCGCTCTCGCCAACATCTCCGAGCGGCGCACCTTCCAGGTCACGGCCGGGTCGGCGCCGCGTCTGAAGCCGTTCCTCGCGAAGGACCCGGGCGTCGAGTCCGGCCATATGATCGCCCAGTACGTGGCGGCGGCGCTCGCCTCCGAGAACAAGGCGCTCGCCCATCCGGCTTCGGCCGACTCCGTGCCGACCTCCGCGAACAAGGAGGATTTTGTCTCGATGGGCATGTGGTCCGCCCTCAAATTCAAGAAGGTCGTCTGGAACGCCGCGCAGGTCGTCGCCATCGAGCTCGTCTGCGCCGCCCAGGCCATCGAATTCCACCGCCCCCTCAAGTCCGGCAAAGCCGTCGAGGCCGGCCTCGCCATATTACGGAAAACGGTCGCGGCGTCCCGCGGCGACGAAGTCCTTTCCGGCAAGCTCGAGACGGCCCGAGAGCTCGTCTTGTCCGGCGCTTTCGATTAGGGTGTCAGGCCAGCTAATTCGTTGAATTCTTTTTCATGAGAATCATTCGAGCGGCGCGCGGAAGCAAATTGACCTGCAAAGGCTGGCAGCAGGAGGCGGCCCTGCGCATGCTGATGAACAACCTCGATCCCGAGGTGGCCGAGCGTCCGCAGGACCTCGTCGTGTACGGCGGACGGGGCAAGGCCGCGCGCAATTGGGCCTGCTACGATCAGATCGTCGCCTCGCTCAAGGTTCTCGAAAACGACGAGACCTTGCTCGTTCAGTCCGGAAAGCCCGTCGCGGTGTTCAAGACCCACGACCAGGCGCCGCGCGTGCTCATCGCGAACTCGAACCTCGTCGGCAAATGGGCGAACTGGGAGCATTTCGACGAGCTCGACAAGAAAGGGCTCATGATGTACGGCCAGATGACGGCCGGCTCCTGGATCTACATCGGGACGCAGGGAATTCTTCAGGGCACCTACGAGACCTTCGCCGAGGCGGGCCGGAAAAGTGCTTC
>JAHFCD010000512.1:755-2462 GCA_023249695.1 Elusimicrobiota bacterium | reverse complement strand
TGCGATAGAAGTACAGGGTCTTCAAGCTGTCACTGAGGCCGCCGCCCTTGACAAAAATACTCCGCTCGAGCTCCTGATAATCAATTGCTTCCCGTCCGACGTTCGTCAGCTCGAGCCGAATGCTCAGGTATTCGCCGACGCGGATTGTTTTCTTCTCCAGGACCAGCTTCAGGCGGATTTTGCGGGCGACGGGTTCTGGCTTGAAACCGGCGGGCGCCGGCGTGACCATCGTGCGTCGGTTAATCTTGGCAAGCTCCTGTTCGGCATCGAGCTGCCTGTCGAGCTTGGCCATGCCTTCGCGCATTATTTTCTGCTTGGCCGAATCTCCGGGGTACTTCTCCTTGAGCACCCGATCCATCTCGGCGTCCTGAGTGGGCGGGACCGGCGCCGTCGCGGTCTCCGTTGGGCGGGACGACGGCATGGGCAGATCAACAGCCTTCTCGGGCGAACGCGCGGGAGCCGGGGGCGTCGATTTTTTGCAGGCCGCGGCGAATCCGAGAGCCGCGATCAGCGCTAAAATCATATTTTTCTTATTATTATTCATGGTTCCCATTCAAGTTAAAAAGCCAGAGGTCGGAAAGCGCTAAGCGCAATCCGGCCTCTGGGCTCATCCGGTTGCGGCCGGATCGTGGATACCCCGAGGCCAATTCCTCGGGCTACAGAGCCGCCTCGCGGCGGTGTAGTCATGGTAGTCGTAAAGGCGCCGCCAAGCGAGGGCCCTAGGACCCACGGCGCATCAGGTCTGAAGTACCGATCGCAGTCAACTCCTCGTCAAGGCTGGTTTTTGTGCGGGCCGGAGTTTATTGGGAGCGCGGAAACTCGTTGAACTCCAGCCAATATTCGCGCACGGACCGCATCAGGGCCACGAGCGTTTCGAGAGACGAGGGCTTCATGAGGTAGGAGTTTACATGCAGATCGTAAGCGCGCTCGATGTCTCCGGGCAACGAGGAGGCGCTGAGGATGATGACCGGCAGCCGCTTGAATTGCGAGGAGCGGATCCACTGCAGGACCTCGATGCCGTTCATGAATGGCATCTTGTAATCGAGTATGACGAGTCCCGGCAACGGGTGCTTATTCCTGTCGACGAAATCGCCGGCTCCGGAGAGGTAGTCCACCGCTTGACGGCCGTCGGAGACGAACTCAACGGGGGTGGTGATCCCGGCGGAGCGGACGGCCTCGGCCATGATGAAGCGGTCGTCCTCGTTGTCTTCCGCGATCAGGAGCGTCGCGGCGGCGGGCATCATCGAGACGCCGCCTTCAGGTCGATCCAAAAGCGGCTGCCGCCGTCCGGGCCCGACTCGATGCCGATCTGCCCGCCCATGCGCTCGACCGCCATCTTGACGACGGCCAAGCCGATGCCGGTCCCCGGGAGGCTTCCTTTGGGGTGCAGCCGCTCGAAGGGCAGAAAGATCTTGTCTTGGAATTTGGGATCGATGCCGATACCGTTGTCGGCGACATAGAGCCTGACCGTTCCCTTGCGGGCCTCCGTCCATACCTCCACGTCCGGCTGGCGTCCCTCGGGTACGAATTTGATCGCGTTGTCCAAGAGGTTGGCGACGCACTGGCTCAACAGCGACTCCTGCCCCTGGACGGGGAGCAGGGGCTCGCGAACGCGGATGCGCGCGCCATCGAGCATTCCGGCATAATGCTCCCTCACGGCGGCGACGACTCCGCCGAGGTCGACGCGCGTGAGAGTGATCTCCGCCC
>JAHFCD010000512.1:0-745 GCA_023249695.1 Elusimicrobiota bacterium | reverse complement strand
CCGGTCCATCCACAGGGCCGAGCGCGCGATGCGCGAGACGATCTCCACCGTTTCGGGCGCGGCCGCGGGGCCGAGGCGGCCGAGCAGGATCCGCGCGTACCCCTCCATGGCCCGCAGCGGCGCGCGCAGGTCGTGCGCGATCGTGTGCGAGAAGGCCTCGAGATAGGCGATGGTGGCCGAGAGCTTCGCGGTGCGCTCGGCGATCTCGCCTTCCAACTCCGCCACGCTGCGCTGCTTGAGCCGCACGAGCTCCGTCACGTCCTCGGCCCGGTGCAGGATGAAGCGGATCTGGCCGTCGTCGCCGAATATTGGAGAGTTGACGGGCCTCCAATAGCGCGCCTCGAAGCCGCCGCCTTCGGATTTAGGCCGCCGTATGTCGTATTTTTGGATCGCCATCGTGTCCGGTCGCCGCTGGCGCAGCACCGTTTCCAGGGACCGGCGGAAGTTTCGGGCCCCGGTGGCCCTGGGGTCGGCCGGATTGTCCGGGAAGACCTCGAAGACGCCCCGCTCCAGGATCTCCTCGCGTTTGGTCATCGTGGCGCGCAGGTAGGCGTCGCTCGCGGCGATGATCTTGAAGTCCGGCGTCAGGACCAGATAGAGGTCCGGCACCCCCTCGAACAGGGCGCGGAAGTCCGAATCCTTGAGCAGCGCGGTCGCCACGGCGGCATTCTACACGCCTGCCTTCGCGGAAGCGACGCCGGGCGTGTAACAGTTTTCTGCGGGGCTAGACGAACATCGCCACGAA
>JAHFCD010000511.1 GCA_023249695.1 Elusimicrobiota bacterium | reverse complement strand
CTCGTTTCGCCCTGCTCGCGCTCCTGTTCGCGTCCGCCGCCTCCCTCGCGAACGCCGCCTTGCCCACCTGGCCGGTCGTCGACGAGAGCTTCCGGGCTTGGCCGACCATCAGCTTCAAGGTCGGCAACGAGTACCACAGCCTGCGCTGCCGGTACGCGGAGTGCAATCCCGAAAAGAACAAGGCGCGGTCCAATCTCTACTTCATGACCCAGGCCGGCCCCACCCAGCCCATCAAGGCGACGATCTATCGAATCGTCCCGCGCGCCTGGTATGACCCCCGCTCGGAGAAAGTCGCGGAGGTGATCGACTCCATCCGGACGCCGTACGTGACGGAGCTGTCGAACTTCCAGCTCGACAACAGCGGCAAGGAGCTGGCCGTCATCCAGGGCGGCATTCGCTATCCGGCCTCCACCGACATCAACACGCAGTACTTTTCCGCGACGGGCAGCGTGATCGCGGTGAAGCCTCCCGCGAAGACGGCCGACGACGTGGTGAAGCCGGGCGCGCCGGCGACCGGCAAGCCTCCGACGACGGGAAAGCCTCCGGCGAACGGCAAGCCGCCGGCGAACGGCAAACCGCCGGTGGTGACGAACCCCAAGCCGCCCGTCCCGCTCCATAAGCTCGGGACCGCGGGCAAGTGGCGGGACTCGATCACGCCCGTCGGCCAGTGGCGCGCGATCCAGACGTCGAAGTTTCCGGTGCTGGGCATGAACATTCCGCTTCCGGCGCTGACCTTTTACTGCTACCACGAGAAGATGGACGGCGACGCGACCCTCAAGGCGCATCTGACGAAGCATCCGCTCATGGTCGAATGCGTCGACTGGGTCGCCCCGGAGGGCGACGCCTCTTTGAGCGACGCGGGCCGGAAGTACCGCGTCCGCAATAACCACGTTCAGTTCGACCTCGGCGTCGTGGACGGCAAGCTGGCGCTCATCAACGGCGTCGCCGGCGTGCTCGTGACCGAGAAGCCGGTGCTGCCGGACACCCTCAAGGGCGATAAATTCGTCAAGGTGACGGCCGCGCAGACCGCGACCCCGGCCGCCGGCATCGGCGAGCTCGTCGCCGCCGAGACCCGCTGGCTGTCCAAGGCCCAGGCGGAAGCCTATGGAGCCGTCCGAAAGAACGCGAAGGACGACGCCGCGCGCAAGGCCGTCGACGAGACGTATCGCGCCTTCGTCAAAGCCCAGATCCGTCCCGAAGCCGCCGCCGCCTACGCGGCGGCCATCGCCCTTCCCCCCGCCGAGGCCCCCGAGAAGATCAAGGCGGCGATCGGCGCCCTCGAGATGTGGGGCGGCAACGTCACGGCCGTCGTCGGCCCGTTCCAGGACAAGCCCGACGCCAAGCTGCTCGAGATTCAGCTCTCCAAGGCCGATTGGGACGCCCTGCAGAAGAAGCCCGAGGCGCTTCAGGAGTATAAGGGCTCGCGCATCGGGACCGACGGCTCGGGCGGAGAGGGCAAGCCCTTCAACGCGAACGGCTACGACCCCGTCGCCCTGCACCTCGGAGCCGAGGCCGCGCGCAAGGCGCTGGGCACCGGCGGGACCACGCCCGACGGTCCGAAGGAAAGCCGGCTGCTGACGAAGGAGGAGATCGCCGTTCTGACGCCGAAGGAGCTGCAGGACTATAACGCCCTCATCGCCGCCGCGACGATCAACGGCAAGCTCAACGAGAAGGATCCGAGCCTCCTGAAGGAAGCCGATCGCCTGATTGCCTTGATCGCCAAAGAGGGGCGGCTCACCGCCGGGAAGCCTCCGGAGAACGACGGCATGACCTTGGCCCAGTTCAACAACCTGCCGCCCTTCCGCCAGCGTCAGTTCTGCAAGGACTATCCGGCGGACATCGCGATCGTCGCGGGTGACGCCAGGGCCGGAGAGCTCGACACCCAGGCCGACGCGCTGAAGGGCGCCGAGAACTCGAAGAAGAACACGACCACGAAGCCCAAGGCCGCGGCCGCGCCCGCGAAGGACACCGTGTGGACGAAGAAGGAGCGCCAGGACGCCTGCGCCAAGCTGCCCCCGGAGGGCATCGGCCAGATCAACCCGACGCCCCCCGGCACGACGCCGACGAGCGGCGTCGGCGCCAAGATCGTCAACGGCGTGGACAAGGAGACCGAGGCCAAGAAGAAGAGCGAGTGGCTGACGGCCCCCCTCATCCAGGACGCCGTGAAGGGCGGCTTCGTCGGCCTGCTCATCGGCTCGCTGTTCGGGCCGATCGGCCTGATCGCCGGTCCGATCATCGGCGCCGCGCTGTTCTACGGCGTGACGAAGGTCATGAGCAAGGAAGAGTAAGGGCCCGGGACTTTAGACCCAGGCCGGACCGGGCCGTAGGCCCCTTACGGTCGCTCTCGCCGGACGGTATCCTATGGGCATGAAAGCCCCCGTCCTGCCCATGATGATCTTCGCCGCCGCCCTGGGCGCTCCGGCGCACGCCGCCGTCGACGCGGCTCTGGGCCAGGCCCGCGGCGC
>JAHFCD010000510.1 GCA_023249695.1 Elusimicrobiota bacterium | reverse complement strand
CGTGGATCTATTCGCAGGGCGCGTTCACGCGCTATCCGTTCCAGGCCAACACGAAGGGCCTTCCTCCGGCGACCGTCGCCGAATGCGTCGCGGGCTTCCTCGAAACGGTGCATCGGCCCCGGCCGCTGTCGAAAAATCAGGATTTTCTCTCGTGGAGCCGCGCGACGTTCGGCGACGGCATCACGCGCCGCTTCATGCGTCCCTACAACGAGAAGCTCTGGCGCACGCCGCTGGCGAAGCTCACGACCGAATGGCAGGGGCGGTTCGTGCCGAAGCCCTCGGCGTCTGAGGTCGTGTACGGCGCCCTCACCGAGAACAACGCGCTGTTCGGCTACAACGCGACCTTCCGCTACCCCGTGCGCGGCGGCATCCAGTCCCTGCCCGACGCGCTCGCCGGCCGCCTCGAGCCGGGCGTCGTCCGCGTGGAATGCCCCGTCGTCGCCGTGGATCTGCGCGAGAAGGTCGCCCAGGTGAAGGGGATCGGCGAGGTGCGCTACGACCGGCTCGTGAACACGCTCCCGCTGAACGTGTTCCTGGATCTCGCGGCGCCGCTGCCCGCGGGCGTTAAGGCCGCGCGCGCGGACCTGCGTTGGAACACCGTTTGGAACCTGAACCTCGGCATCGACCGCCCCGCGCCGGCCGACAAGCACTGGATCTATTATCCCGAAAGGCGGTTCCCGTTCTACCGCGTCGGCTACTCGAGCAACTTCTCGGCGAACCTCGCCCCCGAAGGGCACGCCGCGCTCTATCTGGAGGCGGCGCGGCCCGGCGGCGCGCGCGTGGACCGGGACAAGCTCGAGGCGGCGATGATCAAGGGCCTGCGCGAGGCGGGCCTCCTGCGCCGCAGCGACGAGATCACGGCGAAGATCTGGATGCCGGTGCCCGTCGGCTACGTCGTCTACGACCGCGCGCGCACGCCCGCCGTCGAGACGATCTTCCGACATCTCGCGACGCTCGGCGTCGAGTCCATCGGCCGTTACGGCGGCTGGAAGTACTCGTTCATGGAAGAGACGATCCTCGACGGCAAACGCTGCGCCGAACGGCTCACCGGCGCCGTCCCGGCCCCGGAGGCCTCCTCCGCCGTCGAGCTGCGGGCCCTCAAATGAAGAGGGCGCTGCTGCTGCTGCTGCCCCTGCTGGTCCTATCCTCCTGCGTGGCGGAGACCGTCGAGCGCCGCCGCCCGCGCAAAGGCCCGATCAAGGAGGTCGGCTTCGTCGATCTGGGCGGGGGGAGCATCCGCTACTCGGTGGAGGGCTGGTCCTGGTTCGTCGCCGGCCGCCGCCGCGACGCGCTGCGCAAGATGCGCAAGAACTGCGGCAAGCTGCTGGCGCCCCAGGTGCTCGACGAGTACCTGCGCCAGGACGCCGACATCGCCTACGCCGGCGAGGATATTTCGACGAACCTCGACAAAGGCATGGACCACTATAAGATCGCGCCGTTCCAGCACATGAGCTACGAGTGCCGCGCGAAGGACGCGGCCCGCGAGGCGCCGCGCGTCTCGACCGCGACCGTTCACCAGGAGACGCCCAAATGATCAAGCTCGACCGCGCCATCTGCATCTTCGACCTCGAGGCCACGGGCACCAACGTCCTCGAGGACCGCATCGTGGACATCTGCATACTGAGGCGCGAGCCCGACGGGTCGGAGACCGTCTTCTCCTCTCTCGTGAACCCCGGCGTGCCGATACCGCCCGAGGCCTCGGCGATCCACCACATCACCGACGAGATGGTCGCCGACCAGCCCCGCCTCTCCGACCTCGCGCCGAAAATACTCGCGGCCTTCAAGGACGCGGACCTGTCCGGCTTCAACGCGGCCAAGTACGACATCCCGCTGCTCGCCGCCGAGTTCAAGCGCTTCGGCGCCGAGTGGCCCGAGGCGGGCAAGCGCGTCGTGGACTCGTTTACGATCTTCCAGCGCAAGGAGCGCCGCGACCTGACCGCCGCCTACAAGTTCTACTGCGGCAAGGACCTGACCGGCGCCCATCGCGCCGAGGCCGACGTGCGCGCGACCGCGGAGATCCTGTGGGCCCAGGTCGAGCGCTACGCGGACCTGCCGAAGGACGTGGCCGGCATCGAGGCCTGGTGCAATCAGATCGATCCGAGCCGCGTGGACGTCGACGGCAAGTTCGTCTGGAAGAGCGGCGAGGCCGCCTTCAACTTCGGCAACAAGCACAAGGGCAAGACCCTGCGCGAGGTCGTCCGGTCGGACCGCGGCTACTTCGCGTGGATGATCGAGAAGGGGAATTTCAGCGCCGACGTGATCCGGATCTGCCGCGAAGCGCTCGAGGGAAAGTTCCCGGAGAAGAAGGGGTAGTTGTCCACGGAACTTCCAACGTTGGAAGTAATGGGGATAAGTCAATTCATGAACTCGAAAAAGAAAATCGCCATCGTTTTGCTCTCCGGCGGCCTGGACTCCACGACGGCGTTGTACTGGGCCAAGAAGGAGAAATACTCCGTTGTCGCTTTG
>JAHFCD010000509.1 GCA_023249695.1 Elusimicrobiota bacterium | reverse complement strand
CTCTACGAAGATCGTCGCCGAAGGCGACGATCCTGGCCGCCCCCCGCGGGGGCGGCCATTCCGTTGGGGGGCGATGCCGTTTCCCGCGCTGAGCGCCCGACTACTTGCTCAGGCTCCTAGGGCTTTTTCAGCGAGCCCTGGAAGGCGGAGGACAGCATGGCGACCATGCCGTCCTTCTGCCGGAGGGCGTCGAGCAGGCGCTGCCGCTCCCGCTCCCAGTCCGCGAAGCGGGCGACGACGGAATCGCGCTCCTGCAGCGCGCGGGCCATGTGCTCGGAGAGAGTGGCGACCTTCGCGCGCAGGTCGTTCGTGGACGCGGACTCCTGCCCCGCGCGCGCGGTCTCCTCTTCGACCTTGCGCTGGAGGTCGAGCAGGCGCTGATGCCAGCGCTCCTCGGCCGCCGTCCGCTCGGAGATCGCGACGCGGACCTTCTCGGCCTCGTGAACCAAAGAACGGGTGAGCTCGTCGCGCTCGGCGCCGAGCGACAGCGCGCGCGCGTCTCGCTCCGCGAGGGAGCGCTCGAGGTCGGCGATGCGGGAGCCGAGGGTCTCGGTCCCCCCCTTCGCGGCCTCGGTCCGGGCGTCGGCGGCGCGGGTGCGGGCGCGCTCCTTCTCGAGCTCGACGGACAGCGCGACGAGGCTGTCGCCCATCGTCTTCTCGATCTCGCGGCGCTCGTCGAGGACGGCGCGAAGCTGCTCGTGGCGCTCGCGCATCGCCTTCAGGAGCTCGGCCTTCTCGGCCTCGAGCTCGACGATGACCTCGTCCTTGGCCTTCGGCGTCGCGTTGAGAATGCGCACGACCTGATCGAGCGCCGCGCGCGCGGACTCGGAGCCGGCTCCGGCGTCGCGCTGCCCCCGGTCCACGCCGTCGAGCCTCTTGGCGAGCTCCGCGATCTGATCGGAGAGCTGGGTCTCGCGGGCCAGGCGCTCCTTGCGGAACTCCAGGCGGATGGACTCGCCCTGGTCCTGCCACATCGTCGACAGCGCGGCGCGCTCGTCGACGAGGGACTGGAGCCGGTCGTCCTGCTTTCGCAGCTCGTGATCGTGATGGCGCTCCCAGTCGGAGAGCGTGCCGGAGAGCTTCGCGGAGAGCTCCTCGAGCCGGCGCGCGATGACCTCCTCGAAGCGGCGCTCGTCCTCGGGGAGGCGCGAGACGATGCTGCGCACCTCCGGCAGGAGGGCGGGAAGCTCCTTCATCTCGTCGCGCCAGCGGGCCACCTGGTCGGCGACGTCCTTGATGGTGCGGCGGAAAACGGTCAACTCGGCGCCGAGGGCTTCGACCGGCACGATCGCGGCTCCCGGCGACTGGCGGGTCACGGCCTCCTTGAGAAGCGTGGCGAAGGTCGTGTTCATCTCGTCGAGACGGCGTTCGAGGACCTCGACGCGTCCGCGCGCGTGGGACTTGGCCTCCTCGCCGTCGCGCTCGGCCTTCTCGCGGCGCAGCTGGTCGGTCAGGCCCTTGAGGTGGCCTTCGACCTCGTTCTTGAGGGCTTCCTGCTGGGTCAGAAGGTTCGACGCGGCGGTGGCGCGCTCGCGCTCGGCGACGAGCTCGCGCTCGAGGGCTTCGACCCGTTTTTGGAAGAAGTCCATCATCGGCGTCGACGTCGGCAGGCGCGCGGGCGGCGCGACCATCTCCGGACGCGGCGGCGCGGGCGGAACCGGGCGAGGCGGGACGGGCGGCTGCGGCTCGAGCGGGTCCACGCTAGCGCTCCCGGTAGCGGCGGGAAATCTTCGCGGGCAGGTTGAAGCTGACCGAGACGCGGTGAATCTGCTCGCCCAGGTCCCCCGCCGGCGTGAAGACGTAGTCGAAGCTCAGGTCGGACACCTTGAGGCCGAAGCCGAAGTTGATCATCGAGGTCAGGCCGAGCGAATCGTAGGTCAAGGTGTTGAGGCCGGCGCGCACCGCGCCCTGCAGATTCTTCTGGAAGTCGAGGGTGTATTCCATGCCGGCGGCGCCGTGCGGCGCGTTGTTGATCGGGGCGATCGCCTCGAGCGTGAGCAGGAGCGGCTTGTACGGACGCACGCCGCCGCCGAAGCGCAGGCGCATGGGCATGCTGTCGCGCACCTTGTCGAACTTCTGGCCGACGCCGAGGTTCTGGACCGCGACCGCGATGTCGTAGGTCTGGGACGTTCCGTAAAAACGGGAATGGATGCCGAAGTCGCCGCCGTACGCGGACGCGTGCTCCAGGAGGTCGGTGTGCAGGTACTTGACGGTGACGCCCATCGCGACGTCCACCTCGCTGTCGGACAGGTCGTAGATCGACTGGCCCCAGCCGAATTCGGCGAGGTAGGAGCGCGGGTGGAATTCGCCGCGGGTCTGGCCGTTGACGTCGGTGCGCGAGATCGGGCCGATGTCCAGGTAGCGCGCGCCCAAGGCGATTACGGAGGTGTCGTTGACGCGCCGGGCGACGGAGGCGGCGTTGTAGGTGATGCCGGCGACGTATTGCGTGTGCAGGAAGGTGGCCGAGAA
>JAHFCD010000052.1 GCA_023249695.1 Elusimicrobiota bacterium | reverse complement strand
GCCGCGAAGGCGCTTCCCGACTCGCCGGAGCCGCGCCTGCAGGCGGCGAACATTTATTTCGACCAGGCCTTCTATCCCGAGGCTCTCGAGCAGATGGAGCTGGCGCTCGCGCTGCGTCCGGACGACGTGGAGATGCTCGCCCGCCGCGCGCGCTATCACCTCGTGCTCGGCCGTCTCGAGGAGGCGGAGAAGGGCCTCGACCGCGCCTGCGCGCTGGCGCCCGACAGCGGACAGCTGCGCTTCGAGCGTCTCAATGTCATCACCTTGCGCGGGCGCTACGCCGAGGTTCTCAAGGAGCTCAAGGCCGGGGCCCTCCCGGCGCCGTTTAACTCCTACCTCACGGGCTATGTCCTGTGCCGCAAGGGCGACCGCGCCGGCGCGGTGAAGCCCTTTCTCCGGGCGGCCGCCGAGGCGGGGGACGGCTTCGCGGAGCGCTGCCGGTTCTACGCCCTCGTGTGCCGGGTCCTGGCGAAGCCCGAGGGCAAGGTCCGCGCGCGCCCGCAGTTCTACCTGTGCGGCGTCGGCATCCATCACCCTTACCAGATCACCGTCGAGATCCTCCGCGCGCTCGACTCGTGCGAAGTCCTTTACAACAACCTGGGCGATCCCCAGGTGTCGGAGTTCCTTGGCCTGTTCCGCGGCGAGGTCCGGGCCGTGACCCGGGTGGACAACGAGCCCGCGATGGGCCGGGTCCAGCGCATCCTCGCGGGCCTCAAGCGCGGGAAGACCTCGGGCTTCGTCACGCGCATTCATCCCTTCATCTATCGCCGCATCGCCAACGACCTCGTCACGGCGTGCGAGGAGAAAAAGATCGCCTATCAGGCGTTCGGCGCCGTGTCTTTGACCGAGGTCGCCTGGAGCCTGGCGGCCGCGGAGAAGAACCACGGGGAGGTCCGGGGCCCGTTCGGAAGCCGCGTCTTCGACCTCGTCTATCTCATCAAGAACCCGCGCCTGCTCGCGCCCGCCCATCCGACGATCGTGTACGCGATCGCCAACAACGAGGACCGCCGGTCCTTCTGCGCGATGGTCCGTGCGCATTACGCGCCCGACCAGACTCTTTTCTTCCTGGCGGGCTCCGGCGACCGCGAGCAGCAGGTCGTCTCCGCCCAGGTCAAGGACGTCGAGGAGAAGCTCCTGTCCCTCGACCTGGGAACCGTCATGTATCTGCCGCCGCGCCAATAGAGGACGACATGGAAAAATTGATCATCTGCGGTCTCGGGGTGCGCGTGCCCGAGGAAACGACGCTTGAGAGCATCCAGGCTCTCGCCGACTGCCGCGTCGTCTACAGCGATCTCGAGGACAAGAAGGGGCGGGCGTGGCTCGCGGGCTACTGCAAGACCCTCAAGAAGCCGGCCTCGGCGGCCGCGCTGCTCCGCGACGCCGCCGAAGCCGGCGGCGTCGGGCTCGCGGTGTGGGGAAATCCCCAGTCCTCGAGCCGTCTCGCGCGCGAGGTGGAGCTCGGCGCGCAGAAGGCCGGCCTCGTCTACCGCGTGTACGGCGCGATCTCGCCGATCGGCAGCGTCTTCGCGCGCTCGGTGAGCTTCCTCGGCGGCGACTACGGCTACCAGGGCATTCAGTCCTACGATCTGGAGACCGTGCTTCAAGACGCGAAGGCCGCGACGACGGAGCTGCCGCTCGTGCTCTACGCCGAGAGGGGCGAACCGGCGAAATGGAAATCGGCCCTCAAGCGCCTCGCGGCGGGCTATCCCGCGGGCCATAAGGCGCGTCTGTACGCGCCGCAGGGAGAGAGCGAGGCGGCGCTGACCGCGCTGGCTCCCGGCGACCGCTGCGTGATCCTGATCCCGCCGGCGAAGCCGCTGACGGTCCGCAAGACGAAATGGTGACCTTGCGGGGCCGGCGCGTCCTCGTCACCGGCGCGACCGGCTTCATCGGTTCGGCGCTGACGCGGCGCCTGGTCGGCGACGGCGCCGACGTCCACGTCCTCGTCCGCTCGACGTCGTCGCCCGAGGCGCTCGGTCCCGCCTGGAAGCGGGTGACCCGGCATGTCGGCGATCTCGGCGACGAGCTCAGCCTGGCGGCGGCGGTGCTCGCCGCGCGGCCGGAGGTCGTGTTCCATCTCGCCAAGCAGCGCGACGGCTCGACCTTCCCGCGCGAGGCCGAGGCGACCGCGCGCCTGGCGCGGGTCCTGCGCGCCCACGCGCCGGACCTGCGCCGCCTCGTGCGGACGGCGCACGACGCGCCCGCGCGCGAGGACGACGCGGCGGTCGCGGCGAAGGTCTCCTCTCTCGGCATTCGAGCGGTGACGCTCGAGCTGTACCTCGTCTATGGTCCCGGCCAGCCCCTCAAGGACTTCCCGCAGAACCTCAAGAGCGGCGAGCGCCCGGCCCGATTGTCGGGCGCGGTCAAGGACTTCGTCTGGATCGACGACGTCGTCGAAGCCTACCTTCTCGCCTCGCACGCCTCCGGCGTGGAGGGCCTCACCATACCGATCGGCACGGGCCAGGGCCGCACGGAGGCGGAGGCCGCGTCATTATTGCTGCGCCTGATGGGCTCCTCCGACGCCGCGCCTCAAGCCGACGGCCCGGGCGCGGGCCATCCCGCCGATCCGTCCTTGGCGCGGCGCATGCTTCTCTGGAGCCCGCGCGTCCTGCTCGAGCAGGGTCTCGCGCGTATCATCTCCGGCGCGGCCGTGAAAGCCGCGGATCCCAAAGAAGAGCGCCGTCATATGATTCCGTGGCTCGGATCGCCGGGCGGAAGGGCCGCGGCGGTGAAGCGTCCCGCGCTGCCGTGGAGCCTCGTCCACCGCGCGGCGGAAAATTTCTCGAAGGGCGATCTCGCCGCCGCCGGGCGCGACGCCGACGCGTTCATCGGTCTGCTCCCCGGCTCGGCCGCGGGCCCGGCGATGAAGGCCCTGCTCGCCGCGCAAGGCGGCGACAAAGCGGCGACGGAGAGCTGGCTCGAGGCCGCCGGCCCGAACGGCCCCGAGGGCTGGGCGCTCGCCCTGCGCGGCATGATGCGCGCGCGCTGGGGCGAGCACGACGCGGCGCGCGCGGACCTGGACGCCACGAAGAAGATCGAACGCTCGGCCTGGGCCTGCGCCGAGCGCGCCGACGCCTACAACCGCGTCGGCCTGTTCTGGGATTCGCTGACCGAGTTCGCGCACATGCGCCGGGCGATTCCCGACAGCCCCGAGCCTGACATACGCGCCTCGGCCATCCATTTAGAACAGGCGCAGTACGAAGAAGCGGCCCGGTGCCTGGCCCGCGCCGCGCGCCTGTCGCCCGGCGACGTCCGCGTGCCCCGCCAGCTCTCGCGCGTGCGCTTCGTCGAGGGCGACCTGCCCGGCGCGCGCGCCGCGATCGACGCGGCCTGCGCTCTCGCGTCCGACGATATCGGGCTGCGCCAGGAGCGTCTGCGCATCTGCGTTCTGCAGGACGACGACAAGGCCGTCGCCGCGCTGCTCAAGGGAACCTGGCCGGCGGGCGTGCGCGATTTCTGGCTCGCCTACGTCGCCTGCCGCCAAAAGCGCTTCGGCGAAAGCCAGCGCCTGTTCGCCGCCGCGGAGAAGGCGACCGATGACGCTCAGGTCGCGAGCACGTGCGTGTTCTACCGCCACGTCGCGCGCGTGCTGTCCGAGGCGCCCAAGGCGCCCGCGCCGCCGCCGGGCCGCGAGCTCCTGGTCATGGGCCTCGGCTTCCGCCTGCCCTACCAAAGCAGCGTCGAGGCCCTGTGGTCCTTGACCGGGTGCGAGGAGTTCTTCTCCAACCTCTCGGACAAGACCGTCGCGGACATGCTCGGCCTGTACGGCGTCCCGATGCGAACCATCGTCTTCCGCCGCTCCGACGGGCAGTCCACCTCGTGCGCGCGCCTCGTGATGAAGGGGATGAAGTCTCTCGGGCGCGGCGCGGTCGTCACGCGCGGCATGCCCACCTTCTACGGGCGGCTCGCCTACCGGCTGACCAAGGACTGCGCGGCCCGCGGCATCGCCTGCCGCGTCATCGCCTCGGTGTCGATCGCCGACCTGTTCCCGACGCTCGTCGGCCGCGTGCGCGGCGCGGCCCTCGGCTACGAGGTGCGCGACACCAACGGCCTGGCGGGGCTCGACCCGCGCCTGCCCGTGGTCGTTTACAATTTCTCCTCGGGCGAGCAGCGCCGGGAGCAGTGCCGCCTGATCCAGGGCCAATTCGACGCGCAGGACCCGTGCTGGCTCATGGCCGGCTCGGGCTACAGCGAGTTCGAGCCGCTCGAGACGACGGTCGGCGCGCTGGAGCCGATCCTGATGCAGGCCGATTCGGCCGTGACTGTGCTCCTGCCCGCCCGCGTCCTCGAATAACGACCGCCCCGCATGAATGACGGCGGGAAAGGTATTGTTGCGCCGGCTCCCACGAGGAAATGAAGCCTCTTTTGTTTCTCGCCTTGTTCTCCTTCCGGTGAGCGCCCGAGCGCAGCGATGCAGTTCATATCTCAATGCGATGAAGGTGCTGGGGGAAAAGACGCTCCAAGTTCCCGGACGACACAAGACGTGAAGTCAATAGAAGCTCCACAGACTCGATGAGTAAACGATATCCCAGGCCCTCGAACAGTTGCTTGAGCAATGAGGCCACTTCAGAGACCGCGACTATGGTGTCCATGCACTCTCTATACGATTGAACCCCATAAAATGTTCCCTGGCTGGGGACCACCCAGCGGCGGCTCTTGGCTTTAATGCAAACGAAATCGGAATAGATGCCTTAAATTGCCGCAGCAGCAGGCCATTTTGCTTTAAAGCCAAGAGCCGCCGGAGTATGCCCACGCGCCGCGGCTACAGCATGAATCTGGGAACATGGAGAAAAGACGACCTTGACAGGACCCCGAGTTCGTGTTAAATAAGGGTCGAGGTCCGATGCAACCCCCCGCTGCGCAATGGCAGCCGACCACCGGCGTGACCGACCACCAAGGCAAGCCTTTGCTGCCCGAGCAGGACTTTTTCGCGCCGCCGCCGCCCGAGATCGGGGAGGTCGTCAGCGCCTGGACCTCGCTGGTTCGGGGCAAAAGCTCTTGGGGCGCATACGTCGTCACCGGCGCGGCGTTGGCGGGTCTTTTGGCCGGAGCGGGGCTGGTGGAAAAAGGGCTGGTCTCCGGCTCGCGCTATCTTTGGCCTATTTTTTCGGCGGCGGCGGCGGCTTTACCGGCCTGGTGGTTCGCGCGCTTTTCCCACCGCGTGAGTTATGTCGGCACGCAGGGCGTGGCCGTCCTGCGCTGCTCGGGCTCCCGCGAGGCGGTAAAAACGGAGACGCTGTTTGTGTTTCGGGACGCCAAGGCCCTCAAAATGAATGAGCTGATCCAGGACATGCTCCTCGGCTTTGACGCCACCTACAACTTTATTTGGACTGACGCCGAAGGCCGGGAAAAGTTCAAGATCCGCCATATGTCCGAGGACTGGCTGCGGTCGGGGCCGCCGGCCCGCAGCGACTATAATCTGGCCCGCTCGGCGGAGCTTTCTTGGAGCCGCTATCTCATGGAATTGGGCCGGGAGGGCCTGGCCCAGAACGGCTGGATGGAATTTAAAATCAAAGACGGCGAGTTCGTCAGGGTCGGCCAGGGATTTCTCGAATTGGGCCGGAGCGGCCGGACCGAACGGCTGAAATCCGAGGAGCTCTCCATCTTCCGCGGCACCGGCGCCCTGCGCATCGCGCGCAAGGACGACACGCAGGGCGCGGGGGGCGTCCTTGAGAAGGACGGGTTTGACTTCGAAACGGCTCCCATGCCCAATCTCATGGCTTTTCTCCTAGCCCTCAAGTCTCTGACGGACTTTAATCTGACCGACGCTTAGCGGCAAGCGCGAAGTCGTCCCGAATACCGCCGACCGTTGGGGTAATGGGGATAGCCGTTCGGACGAGACGGGTCACTCTTTTTCGGTCTCGGTGATCTGCGGGCCCGAGCGGATTTCCCGGGCGCGGCCGAGGTCGGCCTCGGCGCGGCGCCGGTCGCCCAGGGAGGTGAACACCGAGGCGCGCGTTTCGAGCGCGGCGGCGTGGAGCTCCGAGCTGCGGCCCCGCTCCGCGATCGCCACGGCCCGGTCGGCGGGGGGCAAGGCGTCCGGGACGCGTCCCAGCTCGAACAGGACGGTCGACAGGCTGAGGTAGGCCTGCACGAAGGAGGCGTCGGCCTTGGTCGCGGCGCGGAAATCCTCGGCGGCCCCTTTTTTGTTTCCCATGAGGTAGCGGTAAACGCCGCGATTCTCCCGGCTGTGAGGGTTGAGGCCGGAGGCGGCGATGCAGCGGTCGAGGTAGTCGGCGCCGCCGGCGCCGGGCTTTCCCCAGCCCGGCCAATCGCATGGGGTCGACAGGTGGAGGTCGGTGGTCATGTCGCGCAGGCCGGACTCCGAGAGCACGGTGCTCTTGATGCGGAGCAAGCCCTCCGAGCCCAACGCGGCCTCGGCCGCGCACAGGCGCGCCCGCCGCGCGAGCTTGAGCGACGCCGGCGTGATCCGGGCCAGGCGCGAGAGGTCCGCGCATGCGCGCGTGTAGAGGCCCATCGCCGAGAGCACGTCGGCGCGCTCCTCGAGGCCGTAGGTCCCCCGAGAGTGTTCGACGGACAGGTCGAGCAAGGCCAGCGGCGCGCGATGGGCGGCCGCGGCCGGGTCGGCCAGCGCGTTGGGGATGCGGCCCGTCCAGGCGCCGACGCGCTCGACCGCGAAGAGGATGAGGACGACGCCGTAGAGCCCGGCAAAAAGGTGAACGAGGATTGAGCGGGCGAAGCCGTCGTCGCGCGGGCGGCGGAAGAAAGCGGAGGCCGGGGCCCGCCGCCCGAGCGCTCGCGCCGCGCCGGCCAGGCCGAGGCCGGCCAGGAGGGCCAGCAGCGGCAGCACGGCGTCGGAATGCCAGCGATGGACCACGAGCACGTGATAGCCGAGGAAGGAGAGCGCGGTCAGCAGCAGGGCCTGAAAGCCCGGCTCGAAGCCGTGGGCGAGGCACGCGACGAGACCCAGGGCGAGAGCCGGCGCGTAGGGGCTCCAGAAGTCGAAGGCGTTGCGGGCGAAGGTCTTCGCGAACAGGAGCGGGCGCTCGCGGATATTCCGGAAGCTCCGGCGCAGGATGGCGGCGTTCGCGTCCGAGGCGCCCGTCGCGAGGGCGCCCTCGGTCGCCGCCGCGCCGTAGCGCGCGATCTGGCTTTGGTCGCAGCAGGGCTCGCCCACCGTCGTGGCGTAGAAGCGCACCGAGCCGGTCTCGGCGTCCATCGGCACGACGCGGCCGAAGCGGACATAGTTTCCGGCCACCGTCAGGCCGACGAGGAGGAAAACGGCGGCCGCCAGGGGGAGCAGGAAGCGCCGGCCGGCTTTCCAGCGGGGGAGCGTCAGGCAGGCCGCGGCGAGCAGAAGCGGAAACGGGTAGTGCGCGGCGCGGCAGATCAGGCTGCTCGTCAGGCACAGCGCGAGCAAGGCGGTGCGCTTCGCGGACGGGGCCTTGATCCAGCCGACGAGCGCCGCGGCCAGGGCGAGGATCGCGACCTGGTAGAACAGCGCGAGGTCGAGCTGCCCGACGGCCTCGATGTGGCCGAAGTCGAGCGCCAGCCATATCCCGGCGAGCAGGCCCGCCCACGGCGAGGCGAGCTCGGCGCCGAGCTCGTAGACGGCGGCGATCGCCAAGGTCGAGAGGGCGGCCTGCGCGAAGATGATATGTCCCGGATGCGGCGCGGAAAAGAAGAACTCGACGAGGACGATGAACGCCTGGTAGAGCGGGCCGCGCGTGCCGACGGGAAGGAAGCTGGGGACGCGCTCGGCGAGGACGTGATAGCCGAGAAAGTTGACGGCGCCTTCGTAGTAGCCCTCGCCCCGGTTCAGGTGGGGCGTCCACACCCCGGCCAGGCTCGCCGCGTGGTAAAAGCGCAGCGCCCCGCCGAGCGCCGTGGGGATCAGCCCGGCGAGGCCCGGAAGGGAGGGGCGCCAGCGGCGGATGCGGCTCAGCGCATCCATATCGCCTGACGGTACTCCTCGCGCCGGAAGCCGTGGCTGAGCGAAAGCCCGGCCGCGAGCACCGCTTTCATTTCCGAAGCCGCGGGAGGAGAGGACAGAGGAAGGCCCGTCCGTTTGCGGATATAAGCGACGACGAAGGCCGGGATCGCGTCGAAGGCGGCCCGCATGCCCTTGTGGTCCTTGAGCGCCTCCTTGGCCAGCGCCCGGTTGAACAGCGCCCACAGCCCGACGGCGGGGGGGACGCGGTCGAGGTCCTTGAGCGCGTCCTTCGGGCGGCCGAGCGCGCGCTTCGCCTCGCCGCGCCAGACCAAGGCCTCGAAATCGAGGGGATAGCGCTCGAGCGTGAGGTCGAGAAGCTCGAGCGCCGGCTTGGGCTTGCCGAGCTTGAGCAATGTCGCGGCCTTCCAACAGAACGCGCATTGCGCGTCGAGGCGGCAGGCTTCGTCGAGGAGCGGGAGCGCTTCCTCGTAACGGCCGAGCCACAGGTTGAAGGCGCCGCGCCAGGCGAGCACCTGCCCCGCCTCGCTGGGCGGAGCGGCGCGCAGCGCGAGGTCCATCTCGGCGAAGGCGTCGCCGGGGCGGCCCAGGCAGAGGTAGGTCTCGGCGAGGAAGCAGTGCGCGCGCCAGTCCATCGGCTCGTGACGGAGCGCGACCTGAAACCATTGCGCCGCTTGCGCGAAGCGGCCCGCGAGCAGCGCCGCCGCGGCGGCCTTGAAGTACATCCAGCCGTAGCGCTCGGCCGGATAATCGGCGAGCCGCTCGAAATCCTCGAGCCCGTCGGGGCCGCGGAGGTCCGCGCGGTAATAGTGCCGCCACGGAGACCCGGCCTCCGGCCCGAGGGCGCGCTCCAGCTTCTTGAGCTCGACGCGGCGCTCGTCGCGCGGACGGCGCTCGTCCCATTCCCAGGGATCCCAGAAGGCGCGCAGATCGGCGAGGACGACCGTGCCGTCGAGAATGGCCTCGGCGGCGGCGACGGCCTCGCGGTGGCGGCCCAGCTTCATCAGAATCTTAAAACGCTCGCGCGGCGCGAGCGCGCCGCGGTCGAGGCGGACGGCCTGGGCCAGGAGCGCCCGGCCCTCGGGGACGCGGCCCGAGATATAGAGGACCTCGCCCTGGCTCATTTTCGCGCGCGCGTCGCGGGGGGCGAGGCGCAGGATGCGGCGCGACAGCGACTCGGCGTCGCGGCGGCGGCCGGCGGCGTCGAGCTCGCGCGCGCGCAGGCTCAGCGCCGACACGAGGAGGGCGCGGGTGTCGGCATCGCCGGGCGCGAAGGCGAGGGCCCGGCCCAGGATCGCCGCGGCGGCCTCGAGGTCGCCCGCGGCGAGGCG
>JAHFCD010000508.1 GCA_023249695.1 Elusimicrobiota bacterium | reverse complement strand
CGCGGCGCGACCTTTCTCGCTCCAATATCCAGCTCGATCAGATGTACCGTTTCATCGAGAAACGCGGCCTCGGCAAGGATCTGGTCGAACGCCTCCGCAAGCGGCGCCTGCCGATGGTCTGCACCTTCCCGCTGCCGGCCTTCGCCGCCGACGTCTACGACTATCCCGAGGAGGTCTACTGCGTCACCACCGACGCCGACATCAGCCGCAGCTGGGTGGCCAAGGATCCCAAACGCAGCCGCATCAAGTATCTCGCCTCCAACGGCCGGGTCGTCGAACGCCTCAAGCTCTACGGCGTCCCCGACGAACGGATCTACCTGACCGGCTTTCCGCTCTCGAAAGAGCTCATCGGCGGGCCGGATCCCAAGATCATCAAGCAGGACCTGGGCGAGCGCATCTGCCACCTCGATCCCAACGGCATCTTCTTCAACAAGTATTATGAGACCCTCAAGCGGGGGCTCGGACTGGAATTCTGCCGTCCGCGCTCCTCGCACAAGCTGACCCTGACTTTCAGCGTCGGCGGCGCCGGCGCCCAGCGCGAGCTCGGCCTGGTCGTGGCCAAGAGCCTGCGCGAACGGATCCGTCGCGGCGAGATCCTGCTGAACCTGGTGGCCGGCACCAAGAAGGAAGTCGCCCGCTACTTCAAGGAGCAACTGGTCGAGATCGGCCTGGGCGGCGACCTCGGCCACGGCGTGCGCGTCCTCTATTATCCGGACCGCAAGAGCTATTTCCCGAAGTTCGACCAGCTCTGCCGCCAATCGGACATCCTCTGGACCAAGCCGAGCGAACTGTCCTTCTATGCCGGCGTCGGCCTGCCGATCATCGCCGCCCCGCCCATCGGTTCGCAGGAGAATTTCAACCTGACCTGGCTCCAGAACGTCGGCGGCGGTTTCCCCCAGAACGACCCGGAATACACCGACGAATGGCTCTTCGACTGGGTCAATTCCGGAGGCCTCGCCCGGATGGCCTGGAACGGCTACATCGAGGCCCCGACCCACGGCGCCTACCGCATCGAGGAGATCATCACCGGCATGCAGGTCGAGCTCGAGAAGCTCCCGTTGATTGTTTGATGGGGATATGGTGAGCTGACCTTGGCTCCTTACAAAAGGTCCAAGGAGGACGCGATGCCTGATAAACCACGGAAACCCGGCAGGACGTTGATCCTCTGGGCCCTGTTGATTTTCGCTTTCATCGGCGTCTATCAAGCCTTCCAGCCCCGCGAACGCGGCCAGACCGTCGGCTACTCCGACTTCATGGCCGAAGCCGAATCCGGCGCCCTGAAGGAGGTCAAGATCGACCGCACCCAGGGGACGCTGACCGGCATCCGCAAGGACGACGTCGCGATCAAGACCCTCTACGAGGGCAACGACATCGCCGAACGGCTCCGCGCCGCTCACGTCAAGGTCAGCGTGACCTCGTCCGAAAGCAGCGGCCTGATGCAGATGATCGGCATGCTCTTGCCGACCCTGATCATGGTCGGGCTCTTCATCTTCTTCCTTCGGGCGATGAGGAACGGGCCTTCGAACATGGCGAGCGGCTTCGGCGGCTCCCGGGCCAAACGCAGCGATCCGCAGAAGGTCACGACCCGCTTCACGGACGTGCTCGGCGCGGAGGAGGCGGTCGAGGAGGTCAAGGACCTCCCCGATTTCCTCAAGGATCCGGCGAGGTTCCAGCGGCTCGGCGGCAAGGTGCCCAAGGGCGTCCTGCTCATGGGGCCTCCCGGCACCGGCAAGACCCTCTTGGCTCGCGCCCTGGCGGGCGAAGCCGGCGTGCCCTTCTTCAGCATCAGCGGCTCCGACTTCGTCGAGATGTTCGTCGGCGTCGGCGCCTCCCGCGTCCGCGGGATGATGGAAGAGGCCAGGAAGAACGCTCCCTGCGTCGTCTTCATCGACGAGATCGACGCCGTCGGCCGCCATCGCGGCGGCGGCTTGGGCGGCGGCCACGACGAGCGCGAGCAGACCCTGAACCAGCTGCTCGTCGAGATGGACGGCTTCGAAGGCCATCGCGTCATCATCATCGCGGCGACCAACCGTCCCGACGTCCTCGATCCGGCCCTGCTCCGTCCCGGCCGTTTCGACCGGCGGGTCGTCATGCCGTCACCTGACCTGAAAGGGCGACGGGCGATCCTCGGACACTACACCGCGACCAAGCCGCTCCAGCCCGACGTCGACCTCGACGCCATCGCCGCCCTCACCACCAACGCGACAGGCGCCGATCTCGAGAACTTGGTCAACGAGGCGGCGCTCCGCGCTGCCAAGGAAGACCAGCCGGCCCTCCGCATGGAGGACTTCAGCCAGGCCTTCGAGAAGATTATCCTCGGCCCCGAACGCAAGACCCTGGTCATGCGCGAGGAGGACAAGCGCCGCACCGCCGTCCACGAGGCGGGCCACGCCGTCATCACCCTCGAGTCCAAGGACGGCGGCCGCCTCCACAAGGTGACCATCATCCCGCGCGGACGCGCCCTCGGTGTCACC
>JAHFCD010000507.1 GCA_023249695.1 Elusimicrobiota bacterium | reverse complement strand
CCTCATCGTGGACAGCGGCTTCACGTCGATCCCGGACATGGGCCGGGCCGTCCTGCCTTGGCTCCCGGCGCGCCTCGCCAAGTTCAGCTTCAACAATCTTACGCGCCTGCCGCGCGTGACGATCCCGACCTTGTTCCTGCACAGCCCGCAGGACGAGGTGATCCCGTACGAAATGGCGCGCCGCAACTTCGCGGCCTCGGGCGCGGCCAAGAAGACCTTCGTCGACCTCAAGGGCTCTCACAATGACGGGTTCTTGACGACGGGCGCCGCCTATCCGAAGACTATCCGGGACTTCCTCGCGTCGCTTCCGAAAGACCCCAAGTAGCACCGCCGCCCATAGCCCGCGGCTACTCGGAGTCGACGCCGCGCTGCGGGCAGTCGGGGCGCAGGGAGCACGAGGCGCACTGGGGATTCGCCGCCTTGCAGACGCGGCGCCCGTGCCAGATCACCGAGTGCGACCAGAACACCCAGCCCTTGCGGGGGACGATGTCCGCCAGGTCCCGCTCAACCTTGACCGGATCCTCCTCGTCGGTGAGGCCGAAGCGATAGGCGAGCCGCTTCATGTGCGTGTCGACGACGACGCCCTCGGGCTTGCCGTACACCTCGCCCAGCACGACGTTGGCGGTCTTGCGCGCGACGCCGCGCAGGGCGAGCAGCGCCTCCATCGTGTCGGGGACTTTGCCGCCGTGGAGGTCGCGCACCGCCGCGGCGGTCTCGATGATGGCCTTTGCCTTCATGCGGTAGAAGCCGCAGGAATGAATGATCGCCTCGAGCTCGGAGGGCGCCGCCTTCGCGTAGTCGTCGAGGGTCTTATAGCGCTTGAAGAGGGTCCGCGTCGTCGCGTTGACGCGCACGTCGGTGCACTGCGCCGACAGGATCACGGCGAACAGGAGCTCGTGGGACGACCCGTAGTCGAGCTCGCAATGCGCGTCCGGATAGAGCTTGCGCAGACCCTTGATCAGCTTCTTCGCGCGCTCGGCCTTGACGCTCACCGCTTCTCGATCGGGTAGTAGTAGATCCCGAGGTTCACGGGATTGTCGACGAAGCCCCGCACCCAGGTGCGCATCCCGTAGACGCCGGCGGGGTGCACGGTGAAGATCGCGGGCGCGTCGTCGAAGCCGATCGCCAGGACTTTCTTGTACAGCGCGGCGCGCTTGGCGGGCGACGGCTCGCCGGCCGCTTTTTCGATCAACGCGTCCAGCTCCGGGTTCGCGTAGCCCTGCGCCGACGGATAGCGGCCCGCGGAATGATAGAAGGCGTAGATGAAATTATGCGCGTCGGGATAGTCCGCGAGCCAACCGCGCGCGAACAGCGGCATCAAATGGCGCTGGGCCTTGTCGAGGAAGCTCGCCCAATCGACGCCGCGCAGGTCCACGCGGAACTTCGGGTTGAGCTTCTCGACGTTCTTTTTCAAGATTTGCGCCGCGGCCTCGCGGTTCTCGGAGCCGGTGTTGTAGGTGAGGGTGAAGCGAAAGCCCTTCTCCCAGACCTGGCCGCCCCACGCTCTTCGCAGGTGCGCCTCCGCTTTTTTGAGGTCGTAGGAGTAGCGCGGCTGGCGCGGGTCGTAGCCGGCGACACTGGGCGGTATCGGCCCCAGCGCGCGCGCCGCGGTGCCCTTGAAGGTGTCGCGCAGGATCGCCTCGTAGTCGAAGGCGTACGAGAATCCGCGCCGGAGCTCCGGGTCGTTGAAGAAGTCCGGCGGTATGCCCTCCCCGTCGAGCTTGCCCGAGCCGATGTCGGGATTGGCGACCGGGTTGATCTTGACCGTGAAGAACAGCGCCGGATCGGTCTGCAGGCGCGGCAGGCCGTCGAGCAAGGTCACGCCCGGAATGCCGAGGAGCTGGGCCGCGTACGGCCGCGGCGTCTCGATCAGGTCCGCGTCCCCCGCCTGGAGCATGAGCTTGCGCGTGTTGAGTTCGGGAACGGCCTTGACCAACACGTGCTTGAGCTTCGCCGGGCCGCGAAAATACGCGTCGTGGCGGTCGAGCAAGACGTAGCGCGCGGTTTTGTCCCAGCGAACCAGCTTGAAGGGTCCCGCTCCGTTCATGTTCTGATAGAGAAACGATTTCTCCTTCGGAGGATCGTTGAAATCCTTCCACGTCGCGGCCGTGCCGTCCCATTCGCCGTGCGCGACGGCCCAGGCCTTCGGCACGACGTACGACCACCGCGCCATGATCCCGAGAAAGGGTCCGAAAGGCCGCGGCAAGGTGATCACCACGTCGCCGCCGTCGACCCGCACCGCCTTCTCCAGCGCCGCGAAGTCCAAGACCAAGGTCCCGGTGGAGACGCGCGTGGACGGTATTCCCGCGATCGGCTCGAGGAGCAGACCCGAAGGCCCGCCCGCCCGGTCGGTGATCATGAAGCGCAGCAGCGAGTAGCGAACGTCCTCGGGCCCGACCTCGGCGCCGTCTTGAAACTTGACGCCTTTGCGGATCGGGAAGCGGTAGGTCCGCCCGTCCGCCGAGATCAGCTTG
>JAHFCD010000506.1 GCA_023249695.1 Elusimicrobiota bacterium | reverse complement strand
CCGAGAAAGGAGGCCACCGCCAGCCCCGAGACGGCGCCGGCTGCCGCATACGCCTTGAGGCCGCCGCGCTTGAGGACCTGCGCGCCGCGCTCCAAGGTCCACAAGGCGAAGAAGGACCAATAGGTATGCGTTTTCAGGACATGCGCCTGGACCACGGCGGCGGGCGTCATCAGGAACAGCGCTCCCGCCAGGGCTCCGGCCTCCGCGCCGACGTGGCGCCGGCCGATCAGCAGCAGCATCAAGGCGCAGCCGACGAACGCCGCCACCGAGAGCAGGCGCCCGGCCAGGTACATGCCTCCCATCGCGGCGGGATGAGCCAGGTAATAGAGCAGCGAGCTTTTCAGCGTCACGAGCCCCGTGACCGCGCCGAGCGCGAGCGCGGCGCCGACCGAGTAGATGTGCAGGGCGCCGTAGGTGAACAGGTGCGGCTTGAACTGGAGCTGACGGGGCTTCATGCGCGAGAGCGCGAGCAGTATGCTCTGCTCGTCCTCGTGCTCGGAGCGGACGTAGAACGAGCGGTACGAGTTGAGCAATTCCTTCGGGGGCGTTTTCCAGCCGGCGGGCGTCTCCACGACGCCGGTGAAGGTGCCGAAGGACTTCGGATTGACCATCAGGTTCTCGCCGAGATCCTGGTGCATCGTGGACCAGGAGTCCGCGAGCTCTTTCTGGAAAGCGGGGCCGTCGAGCCCGGGCGGGAGCACGCGCTCCAGGCGCCGGGGGCCGGGCAGGCCCCACGTCAGCCCCCACAGGCCGAGCGCCAGCCCGAGCAGGGCGAGCGCCGGCGCGGCCGCCTTGCGCCCTATTTGAACCGCCGCCACAACCGGTACAGGGTTTCGCCGTAGCTGAGGCCGAAGCGGAAAATCCGGGCCTTCGACTCGCCCTGCTCGCGCGGCACGTACAGATAGGGAATCTCGAGGACCTTGCGGCCCTCGCCCCACAGGAGCACGATGATCTCGGCGACGACGTCGTAGTAGGGGCTGACGCTGACGATCTTCTTCACGTCCTCGGCCCGGTAGAGGCGGAAGCCGCCGGAGATGTCGGTCAGCGGGCTGACGAGCACGGTCGCGTACACGGCGTTGAGGATGCGGCTGAGCAGCCGGCGCCCCCACGGGCGCGTGTCCCCCGCGCCGGGCAGGTAGCGGGAGCCCATCACCACGGAGTACTCGCCGCGATGCTCCCAAAAAGTCTTGAACAGGTCCTTCGGATGGGAGGAGTCCGCGTCGAGGGTGAGGATGTACGTCCCCCTGGACAGCGCCAGCCCCTCGCGGTAGGCGTTGCCGTAGCCCGGCCGGCTTTGCTGGACGAGGCGGACCCCGGCCTTGGTCGCGATCTCCACCGTCGCGTCCGTCGAACCGCCGTCCACGACGAGCACCTCGTAGTTCTCGACGACCGGCTTGATCGCCGGGCCGAGCTGGCTCAGGAACTCCCCGAGCGCGCCCGCCTCGTTGAGCGTCAACGTCAGGATCGTCAGTTCCGGAGTCATTTCCGGGAAGGCTTCTTCGGGGCGAGGAGGGGCACGGCGAGCCGGAAGGTGTCGGCCTCGTAGTTGCGGCCGTGACGCGGGCCGTAGGACAAGGCGAGGAAGGTCGCGTCGGTGAGGGCCTCGGTGGCGTGCGCCTCGTTGGGCGGGCTCACGGCGAGGTCGCCGGCCTTGAGCACCGTCTGCTTGCGGCCGCCCGGCCCCTTGCCGACGTATTTCACGCAGCCCGACAGGACGAAGGTGTACTGCACCGTCTTCTTGTGGAAATGGTTGGCGCGCACCGCGCCCTTCTTGTTCGTGATGAGCGTGACCGAGTTCAGGTCCACGTCGTCTAAAATATCCAGGATCGCGCCCCGGCGATCCTTGAAGGCGGCCTTCAGGCGGGAGATCTTCACGGCTTCACGACGCGCGGGCGCGGGATGGGGATGATGAAGCGGCCCCCTTTCTTCACGTACTCCTTCAGATTGGCCATGATCTCGGGCGCGAAGTTCCAGGCGAGCAGCAGCGCGTAGTCGGGCTTGCGCTTGAGCAGCTCCGAGTCGGGCAGCACGGGAATGTGGGAGCCCGGCGTGAAGCGGCCGATCTTCAGCGCGGACTTCTCGGTGACGAAATCCAGCGTCTCCGAGCCGATCTTGCAGTAATTCAGCAAGGTCATGCCCTTCGCGGGCGCCGACACGGCGACGATGGTCTTGCCCTTGTGCTTCAGGTCGCGCAGCAGCCAGAGCAGCTCCGCCCGGTTTTTCTCGACGTCGGCCGCGAACTTCTTGAGCACCTTCTCGGAGTGCAGGCCGGACTTGGCCTCGCTCTTGAGCACCGCGGCGACGCGCGCCTCGATCTTGTGCTTGCCCGGCCGGCCGACGAAGACCCGGAACGAGCCGCCGTGGATGTTCTGCTTCTCGACGTCGAACACCTCGAGGCCGTGCTTCTTGAAGAACGGGATCATCGGCTTCAGCGACAAATAGGAGAGATGCTCGTGGTAGATCGTGTCGTACTCGAGGTTC
>JAHFCD010000505.1 GCA_023249695.1 Elusimicrobiota bacterium | reverse complement strand
AGACCCCGAGGGCCGCGGCGGCGAGCCAGGCCCGCTCCCGCCCCGGCTCGCGCGCCAGACGGACGAGGAACGCCGCCGACGCGAGCACCAGCAGGCCGTAATACGTCTGCAGATGGCCCCATTGTCCGTGCCAGGCGGGGACGAAGCGCGCGGGATCATGAAAACGCGCGACGCCCAGCAGCAGCGCGATCGCGATCAAGCCGCGGCGCGCGCTCCCGAGCTCCGCGCCGAGAACCAGGATCAGGAGCACCGCGCACGCCGCCGACCCGATACGCCAGAACGCCGCCGGGACCGCGGGACAGTGATCCAGCATCAGCGCGAGCGGGACGGTCGCGAGCGGGAGGTGGCAGTTTTCGGAGCCCATCCCGTACTGGACGCCGTGAAGGAGCATCTCCCCCGACTGGATCGAGTCCTGGTCGGTCGGGGTTCCGGGGCGGTAAAGCCCGGGCGCGACGTCGGCGAGCGCCCACAGGAACAGGCCGGCGGCGGCGACGGCCGTCAAGAGAGAGGGCCCCCGCCTTTCGGAAGGGGCCCTCGTGACCGCAGCCAAGCCTTATTCCTTCGGCGCGGCGTTCTTGTCGGCGATCGCGGCCTTCGCGCCCTCGATGAGCTTGTCCACTTCCTCGGGGAGGTGCTTCGGGTGCGCGGACTTGAATTTTTCGAGGCCGGCGAGCCCCTGCGCGAGGTCTCCCTTTTCCAGCGCCTCGACCGAGACGTCGAGCTCGGAGTCGTACTGCGCGTCCGTCTTGTCCTTCGCGCTGTTCTTGTCGCCCTTGAGCGTCGGCTCGTTCGGATCAGCCATGTTCTTCTGCTTCTTGCCGCGCACGGCGGCCACGGCGGCGCGGCGGCCCTTCTTGCGCTCTCCGCCGACGGCGGATTGCGTCAGGGTGCTCCGTATGTTTTTGAGGAAGTTGGACCAGCTCGAGGCCGCCGGCGCGGGCGCGACGGCCGCCTTCTCCTCGGCGCGCACGGGGACGAGCAAGGTCGCGATCAGGACCGCGGCGAATAGCATTTTCATCGTTCTCTCCTCCTAAATCAGTTCCCTTTAATCAGGCTGTCGACGAACGGCTTGAAGCTCGGGGACAACGCGACGGCCTTCTCGCCCATCACGCGGGCCTTGTCCGCCTTCTGAAGACGCAGCGACGTCTTGACGAGATTGAGCCAGATGACCGCGTCGTCCGGCTCGGCCTCGGACGCCTGGGTGTAGCGCTTCTCCGCCTCCTCGTTGTCGCCTTGAAGGAAGGCCGCGCTGCCGAGGTTGTTGAGGGCCGCGGCGTTGGCCGGATCCAGCGCGAGGACCTTGTTGAACTCGGTGATCGCGGCCTCGTGGTTGCCGAACTGGTACTCGATGATGCCGAGCTGCAGCTGGGCGTCCACGTTCTTGCCGTTCCGCTTGAGATCGGCCTCATGCTCCTTCTTGAGGAACTGGTAGCGGTCCTTGGCGAGCACGTTGACCTGGTCGTCGTAGCGGCGCTCGAGCGCCGCGGCGTCCGGGAACTTCGGGCTGAAGTCGGTCGGCGGCATCGTGACCGGCTCGTAGGTGGCCCACGCCTTATGCAGCGCGTACACCTTGACCCGGCCCTTCTCGGCCTCGGCCTTGTACGCGTACGCGGCCTTCGAGACCGCGTCGATGAACGGCTTGCCGATATAGGTGACCTCGATCGGGACCCACATCGTGCCCTCGTGCTCGATGAGCAGGTCCGGAGGCATGCCCGCCTCGGCGGCGTCCTCGGCCTCGGTGTCGAACATCATCGTCATATGGCCGGGATAGTCGAGGACCGCGACGCGGACCTCGCTGTCCTCGAGCATCGCGGCGTACAGCGACGTGAGGTCCGAGCACTGGCCCGCTTTGCTGCGCAGGGTCTCGCGCGGGAACTGCGTGTAGTCGACCGGGAAGTTCGGGTCGTCGTGGGCGGTCTCGAAAGGGTTCGCCGGGTTGGCGACGAACTTGAGGCCGTACTCCGACAGCGCGTTCCAGATGCGCATCGCCTTGACCGCCGACTCGTTGAGCGCGGTCGCCTTGCGGTTCTTGAAGTCCTGCGTGGACACCGCGCGCACGAAGTCGCGCACCGGCGGGTCCTTGCGCGTCACGAAGTTCGCGATGCGCTGCGGGTCCTGCCAGGTGATCGCGTTGCGCGAGTACAGGCGCAGCGGCTTGGTGAGCGACACCGTCTGCTGCTTGCCGCCCTCGAAGTAGGTCATCGTGAACTCGGCCTGGATCGGCGTGTCCTCGCTGACCTCGAGCACCTTATTGTTGAGCGTCGCGATCAGGGGAACCTCGACGGTCTGCTTGGGCTCGAGCTTCTTGATCTCGGTGTCGAAGCCGAAGTCCATGTAATCCTTGAGCTTGAAGGTCAGCTTCACGTTCTGGTAGACCACGTTGACGTTGTTCGTGAGGACGACCGAGCCCATCGGGTTGCGCAGGTACCACTTGTAGTTCGCGGCGAAGATGTCCCCGAGCGTGATCGTGGAGATCTCGACGG
>JAHFCD010000504.1 GCA_023249695.1 Elusimicrobiota bacterium | reverse complement strand
CGGGGGCCGCGCGGCGGCGCAGGGCCTCGATCTCCGCGCGCAGGCGCTTGGCGGCCTTGTCCACGCGCTGGGCGCTTCCTTTCACGGTCAGCGACAGGTCGCCGCTTTCCGCGTCCTGGCGCAGGAAGATCTCGACGCCGAAGTCGCGCTCGAGCTCGCGCAGGCGCGCGTCCTGTTCGCCGAGAAGGCGCACCGTCTCCGCCTGGTCGTTGAGCCGGATGAGTTTCGTGGTCATGGCATGGTCCCCTGTGAGGTTTCCGCGAGGCCGAGGCGCGCGCCGAGGGCGGCGCAGGCGTCGAAGGCGGCGCAAGGCCCTTGGCCTTCGAGGGCGAGCGCCCAGCGGCTCTGGGCGTCGCGCAGGCGCCAGGTGCCGGTGAGCAGGCCGGAGTCCCAGATCGCGTCGAGCCAGCGCAGGGCGCGCGACACCCGCGCGCCGTCGGTCGGCGCCGCGACGACGGCCTCGAGGTGCTGATGCAGGCGATCCTCGAGCTCCGAGGACCAGGGCAGCTCCGAGGGGTTGAACGAATGCACGGCCGTCTCGGAGAGCAGCTGGAGCAGGGCGTCGTCCTCGGTTCCGCCGCGGCGGACCTCCGAGATGCATTCGACCCAGCGCCGCACGAAGGCGGCGCGGGCCGCGCCGATCGTGCCCGCGGTCGCCAAGGACTTGACGACCTCGGCCCGCTCGTCGTTGAGCACGGCGTCGAGGCCGAAGCGCGAGACGCCGAAGCGCTTGTCCATCGCCGCGCGGAAATCGTCGTCGGTCAGGCGCAGGAAAAGGTCGCCGACCGAGTCGTGGGCGGGGGCTTCCGGGACGAGCCAGCAGGCGAAATCGAGGCGGTCGGCGCGATGCACGACGACGTGAAAATCCGCGCTCTCCCGCGTGCGCGGATGCCGGACGGCGACGCGGCGAATGGACAGGGTCCGTTCCCGGCCCGCGAAGCCCGCCTTGTGCGCGCGGAACGCGGCGCCGACCTCCCAGCTCAGGAGCCGGGGCGCGGGCGCGGGCAGGTTGAGGTGGTCGAGGATCGCCGCGTGCGCCGCGGCGCGGGGCAGGCCGACGCGAACCGAGGCGACCAAGGTCTTCCAGACCTTCGCGCCGTTCTCGAAGCGCGGCAGGTTCGAGTGGCAGGCGCTCAGGCGCTCCACGAAGCCCGCCTCCGCGTCCTCGCCGTGAAGCTTCGCCAGGTCGAGGGCCCGGGCCGCGCGCGCCAGGCACTGCACGGTCTCCACGCCCGAGATGTCGTCGAAGAACCAGCCGCAGCTCGTGAACATGGCCAGGCGCTCGCGCTGCATCATCAGGAGCTCGAGCGCGCGCTTCTCCTCCTCGGCGAGCAGCGCGCGCTTGGCGTGGGTCTTCAGGAAGGCCGCGGCGTGCTCGTCTCCGGGCGTGAGCCACAGCGTGATCGACGCGTCCCGGACCTTCCACGGGTCCGCGAAGAAGGCCGAGGCGTCGTCCTCGTACAGCGCGTCGAGGCGGCGGGCGAGCTTGTTGAACGCGTCCCGCATACCCACGCGCCAGTCCTGGTTCCACTCCGCCAGGTGCGCGGAACGGCAGCCGCAGTCCTTCTCCCACCGGCCGAGGCCGTGTTCGCAGCTCCAGGCGGTGTTCTCCCGGATGCGGACCTCGTGCGGCGGGGGGAACAGGGCGAGGAAGCGGGCGGGATCGATCGCCGGGATCCCGTCGGCCTCGAGCAGGTCGAGCGTGAGCGCCAGCACGCGTTCGGCTCCCGGGTGATGATGGCCGTAGAACTCTCCGTCGGACGCGACGAAGACGAGCTGGGCGGCGTCGTCGGGCATCAGGCGCGCGTGGGTCGCGTCGACGAAGTGCGCGGCGCTCGACGTCGTCTCGCCGCTGACGACTCCGGCCGAGAGGCGGTGATGGTAGAAGAAAATCATCAGCTTTTTTTCCGGGTCCGTCGGGGAAACCCAGAGATACGGGGTCTTCGGATCGAGGTGCCCGGCGTCGGTCTTCACCCAGGCGGCCGGGCGGACGCCGCGCACGGCCTCGCCCTGCTTCGGGTCGAGGATCGTGAACTCGACGCCCTCCTCGGCGAGGACCTCGAGCGTCTCGACGTCCACCGCGGTCTCGGGCAGCCAGAGGCCTTTGGCCTCGCGCTTAAATCGATGGCGGAACTCGGCCAGGCCCCAGCGGACCAAGGTCGTCTTGTCCCGGCGCGACTGGAGCGGCAAAATCGCGTGAAAGTAAGGCTGGGCCATCGCCGTCTGCGTCGCGGCGTCCGCGGCCAGAATCCGGCGCAGGATGGCCGGACGCTCGCGCTCGAGCCAGGACAGCAAGGTCGGGCCGAAATTATAAGAGAGGCGCTTGAGCGTCTCGTAGTAGGCGATCGTCCGGCCGTCGGAGCCGGCGCGGATGCCCCAGGTGATGGGCCCGTAGCATTCCTCGGCGATCCTCGCGTTCCAGTCGTGGAAAGGGCCGGCCGAGGCCTCGCGGTCGACCGTGCCCGTCCACGGGTTTTCCCGCGGGGGCTG
>JAHFCD010000051.1 GCA_023249695.1 Elusimicrobiota bacterium | reverse complement strand
CATACGAACGTCTGGGCCGAGCGCCCGCCTAGGTAAAGCGGCGGCCGGCGGCGCGGTCGATCAGGATCGCCTCGATCATGTCGCCGAGCACGTTGACGACCGAGCGCGCCCGCGCGAGGATCCAGTCCACGGTGAGCAGCAGCGGCAGCAACTCGACGGGCAGGCCGACGGTCGCGAGCACGAGCGCCAGCGAGATGAAGCCCGCCTCGGGCACGCCCGCGATGCCCATCGCGGCGATCAGGCAGGAGAACGCGGCCGACAGCTGCTGGCCGAAGCTCAGGTGCAGGCCGTGCGCCTGCGCCACGAACAGCACGGCCATCGCCTCGTACAGGATGATGCCGTCGTTGTTGAGGTTCGTGCCGACGCAGGCGCCGAGCGTCGAGGCCGACTTCGACACGCCGAGGTTGTCGAGCGCCTTCAGCGTCAGGGGCAAGGTGGCGAGGCTCGAGTTCGCCCCGATGGAGTAGATCGAGGGCTCGCGCGCCTCGCCCCAGAAGCGCCGCAGCGGCATGCGCACGTAGAACAAAAGCCAGCTCTGATAAACGATCAGCGGGTGCAGGATCAGCCCGAGCAGGCCGACGCCGACGTAGGCCGCGAGCCCCTTGATCGGCCCGAAGCCGTACTTGCCGACCGAGGTCGCGACGACGCCGAACACGGCGAACGGCGCGAGCTGGATGATCCAGGACAGGATCACCTCCATCGCCTGCCGCATGACCGCGATCGCCCGCTCGAGGCCCTCGACCGGCTCTCCCGCGTTCTTGAGCTTGCGCAGGGCCAGGCCGAAGGTCAGCGAGAGCACGACGAGGGGGAAGATCGCGTTGTCGATGAAGGGCTGGACGAGGCTCGGGGGCACGATGTTCGACATGAACGCCGCGAAACCGAGCTTCTTGCCGGCCGCGGCGCCCAGCACGGCCTCGGCCCCGCCCGACGCGTCCGCCAGCGCGGCGAGGTGCAGGCCCGGCTTCAGGATGTTCGAAAGCAGGAGGCCGATCGAGAGCGCGATCACCGAGTTGACGAAGGCGAAGAAGGCCATCCGCGCGCCGTCCTTCGCGTCGACGTGCGTGCTCAGGACCGAGCCGACGATCGTGAGGATCAGGAGGGGGGCCGCCGCGAGCTTGATGGCCTGGATGACGACCTTGCCGATCTCGCCCAGAATCGCGGCGTCGGCGCCGAGGTATAGACCGACGGGCAGGCCGGCGAGCAGGCCCAGGATGATGCGGCCGGTCAGGCCTATTTTTCGCATGGGGCATCATATCTAATTCGACGAACGGTCAAAAAATAGGTACAGTTCGTTCACAGGGGAAAATGACAAAAACGCTTTGTTCCGCGGTGATCGCCGTTCTGCTGTCGGGCCTCCCGGCTCGCGCCGAGCAGATCAATTTGGCGGCGGAAGCCGCCCCGATCGTCGCCGCCCTCCTCAAACAGGTCCCGCTCCAGGGCAAACGGGTCGCCGTCGGCGGCTTCCAGGACTCCGAGAAGAAGCTCACCAAGCTGTCCGCGATGATCTCGGAAGACATCGAGCTGGCTTTGGTCGCCAAGGCGTCGGACGCCGGGTTCACGATGATCGACCGCCGCAATTTCTCCGAGCTGGTGAAGGAATGGGACCTCGGCATGAACGGCTACGTCGACGACGAGAGCCTGACCAAGGCCGGCAAGATGCTCGGCGCCGACGTCCTGTGCCTCGGGAGCTACACGCGCGTCGGCAAGAAGATCACCCTGCGCACGACCCTGGTGGGCGCCGAAAAGGGCGAGATCCTCGCGGCGACCTCGACCGAGATCAAGCTCGAGAGCGCCCTGCGCGAGCTCGAGGAAAAAGCGCTCGTCGCCGCCCCGCCCAAGGCCGCCCCCGCGGCCGCGAAGGAAGCCCTCAAGGTCGACCTGACAACCGACAAGACGGCCTACGCGATCGGCGAGAAGATGACGCTGACCGTCAAGGTCAACCAGGACTGCTACCTGACCCTCATCGACGTGGGGACGGCGGGCAAGGCCACGGTCCTCTTTCCGAACGCTTACACGCAGGGCAACGCCGTCAAGGCCGGCGTGACCTACACCATCCCCGACCCCACGGCGGGCTTCGAATTCGAGGTCGCCGCCCCGGCGGGCCTCGAGCTCATCCGCGCGATCGCCTCCCGCGAGCCTTCGGTGGACTTGAAGGATGCGATGGAGCCGGTCACCGCCGAGAACCCGTTCGGCGAGGTGAAGCAGGACCTGAAGGTTCTCACCCGCGCCATCCACGTCAAGGCGAAGAAGGCCAAGCCCGGCGAGTGGAGCGAGAGCGTTTTGAAGTTGACGATCCGTTAACACGAAGAGCCGCAAAAGGAGAATTATGAAAAAAGCCGCAATAAGCTTCCTGACGTTCGCCGTGGCCTTCCCGTGTCTCGCCGCGACCGCCGCCCGCGCCCAGGGCCGCGTCATCGACGAAGAGATCGTCCTGATGGACCCGACCGTCGCCGCCCCCTCCAAGTGGGCGGCCGGCGCCTCGCTCGAGGGCTGGTACGTCGTCGGACCGTACAAGACGACGAACTCCGCCGGCGAAACCGTGTCGAAAGGCTCCATCAACGGGACGATTCCCGGAGAAAGCCTCTTCATCGCCTACGACAGGCTGACCTTGCAGTACTCGCACCGCGAAGGGAACTTCGAAATCAAGCAGACGAACGTGGACAATTCCGCCATCGTCACCACCAACAAGCAGCGGCAGATCGAAGAAGAAGTGACCTTGCGCTACCTGATCGCGACCAACAAACGCGTCAGCCCCTACGTGCTGGTCGGCTACAACGAGACCTCGGTCGCGAATAATGAGGTTCTGGATCCCGGCTTCATCTTCACTTATAACGGGACCAACACCTATCGCGACCGCACCAAGTACACCTCCGGCCTCGTCGGCGGCGGCGCGATCATCGCGTTCAACGAGCACTTCGGCGTTCGCGCCGACGGCCGTCTCCTGTTCACCTCCGGCGTGTACAAGCGCGACGACAATAAATTCCGCGCCAGCGGCAGCGGCGTCGGCGGCGCCGCGACCGGCACGCTGTACGTCAACATCGTGAAGGGCCTCAACGTTCAGGCCGGCCTGAAGGGCCAGGTGCTCAACGGCGGCAAGAACGTGGGCGCGTACGGCCGCTTCGGCATGTTCGCGAGCGCGGGCTACAGCCTCAAGTTCTAAGAGAAGCCGGACAATGAGCCGCCCGCCTTCGGATGATTTCCGGGGCGGGCGGCTTTTTCTTTCGACCGGGACGCCCTTGAAATAATGCGGCTCGTCAGCCATACTGCAACCATGCACCGAATACTCGGCCGAGGGGCCCTGGTCCTGGCGGTCCTGCTTGCCGCCCGCGCGCCCGCGCGCGCGGACAACAACCGGGCGCTCCTGATCGGCATCAGCCAATACGCCGATCCGGAGATGAACGACCTCGCCTACGCCGACGAGGACGTGAAGACCTTCTCCTCGATCCTCCACAATTTCGCCGACTATGACGAGGGGGACATGACCGTCCTCCTCAACGAGCAGGCGACCAAGCAGCGCATCGCCGCCGCCATCCTGGAGCAGGTCAAGGCCAGCCAGAAGCAGCCCGTCGACCGCTTCATTTTGATGTACGCCGGCCACGGCCTGCCCTCCAGCATCGACACGAAGAAAACCAACAGCTTCCTCGCGCCGCACGACGCCTACCTCAATCAATTCTTCCCGGAGGGCTCGGGTGAAATGCTCGGCAACGAGACCTTCATCAACAAGGCGTGGCTCATCCGCCAGCTGTCGGCGATGAACGCCAAAAACATCGTCATCATCCTCGACTCCTGCTACAGCGGCGCGAAGGACTTCGGCTCGCTGTACGCCGACAACCTCGGCTTCAAGACCGAGTTCACGACCGGCGGCGACTCCAAGCGCGGCATCATGGTCGTCCGCAAGAAAGGGGCGGACGGCAAGGTCGATCGCTCGACCGAGCGGCGCATCGCCTTCTTGGCCTCAAGCCGGGAGAACCAGCCCTCCGCCGAGTACAAGGAGCTCCGCCACGGCGCGCTCAGCTACACCTTGTTCGAGTACCTCAACGCGATCCGCAAGGAGACCGAGGAGACCGAGCACAAGGAGGTGACCGTGGAGGGGATGTACTCCGGCATCTCCGGCCTCTTCGACACGGTCAAGGTCAAGGGCGAGGTTCTCTCCCGCGCCCACCAGCCCGTGCTCGTCGCGATCCCCAGCTACGACGACGTGAAGGGAATGCCGTTCGTCTCCATGCGCGGCATCAAGGTTCACGCGCCCCCGCCGCCCGAGCCCCTGATCGCCCAGGCGGATCCCGCGCCGGAAGCGCCGCAGGCGCCGGAGCCGCCTCCGCCGCCCGCCCCGCCGGAGCCGCCCGAAACGAAGACCGGCGAGGTCTACCTGGACACCGGCGAGGACGTCTGCGAGGTCTACGTGGACGGCGTCAAGACCGGCCACTCCTCGAACAACGCCTTCGAGCTCAAGGAGGGGAAGCATCTCCTGGCGCTCTACCTCTCCAAGACGAACTTCAACCACACCGTCCTCGTCGACGTCGAGCCGGGGCAAAAGAACCGCCTTGAGATCGCGCTGCGGGGACGCCTGCGCGTCGAGTCGCGCCCGTCGCGGTCCGGCGAGACCGCGCCCGATCTGGACGTCTACCTGGACAGCCGGTCCGTCGGCCGAACGGACATGGACCTGAAGGACATTCCCGCGGGGACGCATTCCCTGCGCGTCGTCATCAACGGCGTAACCAAGACCCGGCAGATCGAAATCCGCCCCGACTCGCCCCTCATCGTCCGCTACAAGATCGTGAGGAAGGCCGCGCCCGCGCGCGTCGACGACATGGGCAAGGGCGACGTCACGTTCTAACGATCGAGGGAGTCATCAATGATGAAGGACCTGCTTCACCACCTTGGCCGCGTCAAGACGCTGATCGTCATCTTCGTGTTCGCGTGGTGGGCGACCACATACGGGCTTCCGGTGCTGAAGCTCTATCCGCCCGCGCCGGGAGATGAGCCTCAGCGCTGGTACATCCTCTTCGTCGTCCTTTATAAGATGTCCGGGGCCATGGTGCTCTTCCATGTGGTCCGCCACGAGCTTTTCCCGTACATCCGCCTGGGCAAGACGGTCGAGGACTATTCCAAAGCGGTCAAGGCGGGACACGCCGACATGGCCCAGGCCGCGGCCATCCAGACCTTGGCCTACTGCCTCCTCATCGGCTTCCTGCTGAGCACGATCGTTCCCGTCGTCGTTAAATGGTAGGAGCCATCCTTCTGATGTCGTTGCTTGCGCCCACGCGGGCGCGGGCGCTCGACCCGCTCTTCGTGGCCGCCGAGAACCGCGAGGTGATCGAAGAGCTTACGACGCGGTATCTGCCCGACCTCACTCCGGGCAAGGGCGCGGCCTGGGTGTACCAGGAATCCCGATGGAAGGTCACGGCGGTGTCGAAGGCCGGCGCGCGCGGGCCGCTTCAGATCATGCCCGACACCGCGCGGGACATCCGCTGGGCCTGCCACATGCCGGACCTGGACCTGACCGACATGAGCTCCTCGCTCAAGGGCGGCTTCTGCTACGCCAGAATACTGCGACGCCGGGTCGGCAAGATGGCCAGCGTCTCAGACCTCGACGAGGCCATGCTGCGCGCCTACAACGGCGGCGCGAGCTACATCCTCAAGGAACGCGACGCCGCCAAGGCCAAGGGAATGAACGACGGCGTGGCGACCAGCTTAACGGCGCACTGCCGCAAGTTCCGAAGCAAGGACTCCTGCGAGGAGAACCTACGCTACTACCCCTACATCATGAAGTGGTACAACCAGTACTATCGCGCCTGGCGGTAACTCCTGCCCCTTAGCTCAATGGAGCTCTATCCGCTATAATGAGAACTAAGTCCCCTTAGCTCAATGGATAGAGCTCCTGCCTTCTAAGCAGGCAATCCAGGTTCGATTCCTGGAGGGGACAATAATTTTTTGGTATTGTCGGGGCATGATCAAAACCGCCCTTCTCGCCGCCGCGCTGCTCGCCGCTTCCTCGTCGCACGCCTATGCCGGCGAGGAAACCGAGGCCGCCCGCGAGCTCACCCTACGCGGCACGGTGGAGAACATCCTCGTCCTGTCCGACGAGGACTACCGCGACCTGGTCAAGACGGCGCCGGCGGAGTCCCGCTGGGCCAAGCTCGAGCGGCCGGAGCTCCTGCAAGTTTCGTTCCAGAGCCTCGCGGCTTCGCGACGCCGCCGCGCCGTCGCGGCGGGGCTCGCCGCCGACGTCAAGGCCGCGGGTCCCGATCCGGATCTTCTTCAGGAGACCGGCTGGTGGAGCGACGCCAACGCCTACGTCAGCACCCAGCTGAACCAACGAGAGCAGGTGCGCGGCGCTCCCGCCGTCGCCGCCGTTCGCGGCGGGCGCAAGCTCTCCACCGACGCCGACAAGGAAGTGACTCGCCTGCTCGCCGCCGCCGACGCGGGAAGCCATCTGGAGGCCGCGGCCGCCTACGACAAGATCGCCGCGCTCGTCGGACCCGCCGCCGCTCCGTCCGCCGCCGCCCCGTCCGACGACGCCGCCCGCGAAGCCTCCCTGCGCGTCGCGCTCGATGGAATCCTGACGCTGTCCGATGAGGACTACCGCGACCTGGCGAAGAAAGCCCCGCCGGAGTCCCGCTGGGCCAAGCTCGAGCGCCCGGCGCTCCTGCAGATTTCGTTCCAGAGCCTCGCGGCCTCGCGCCGCCGCCGCGCCGCCGAGGCGGGCCTCGTCGCCGCCGGACGCCAGCTCGACGCGGACGCCAAGGCGGCGGGCCCCGACGCCGACCTGATCCAGAATACCGGCTGGTGGACCGACCTGAACCAGCCGAGGTATCACGCCAACCAATCCGCCCCCTGGGCCGTCGCGGCGGTGCGCGGCGGACGCAAGCTCTCGACCGACTCCGACAAGGAAGTGACGCGCCTGCTCGCCGCCGCCGACGCGGGGGATCATCTGGAGGCCGCGAAGGCCTACGAGAAGATCGCCGCGCTCGTCGGACCCGCCGCCGCGGCGCCCGCCGTCAAGACGCTGACCGCCAAGGAGATCTACCAGCGCGCCGCTCCGTCCGTGGTGCTGATCCTGGCCGCCGAGAAGGAAGGCGCCGGAGAGCTCGGCACCGGAAGCATCATCGCCGGCGGCCGGATCCTCACGAACGCCCACGTCGTGATCAACGACAAGACCGGCCGGCCTTACGCGGCCGTGCGCGTCTATCTCAAGCCCGAGAAGGTCACCGGGGACACGAAGCGCGACCTGAAGGGCCCGCTCGCCGCGAAGGTCCTGCGCTTCGACCGCGCGCTCGACCTCGCCATCCTCGAGCCGGAGGCCGACCTCCACGCCGGGCCGCTTCTTCTCGGCGACGACTCGGGCGTCGAGCCCGGCGACTCGGTCGTCGCGATCGGCCACCCCGAGCAGGGCGGCCTGTGGACTTTGACGCAGGGCGTGGTCAGCACCGTGATCGCGGATCTCGGCGGCGTCGCGGGCAAGGACGCCTTCCAGACCGACGCGAGCATCAACCGCGGCAATTCCGGCGGCCCGCTGATCGACCGCTCGGGCGCCATCATCGGCGTGAACACCTCGATGGCCCGCAAAGCCGCCGACGGCCTCACGATCACGAGCGTCAACTTCTCGGTGAAATCCTCCGTCGCCCGCCGCTGGCTGGTGCAGGCGACCGCCATTCCCGAGCCGCCTCCCGCCGCCGCGGTCGAGCCCGCGGTCGTCGAGGCGCCCAAGGCCCCGGTCGCGCTGCCGCCGCCGCCGAAGACGAAGCCCGTCGTCATCACGCCGCCGGCGCCCTACCGGATCGAGAACGTGCTCGAGGCCGAGATGAAGGAGATGGAAGACCTCGAGGGCGAGATGCGCCGCGAGATCGAGGCTAGAGGGCGAAAATAAAGACGGCGGCCAGGGCGAGGACCGCGCCCGAGAACATGCGCGACATGCTCGCTTCCCTTCGGCCCGACGTCAGGTAGTACATCCCGATCGCCATCAGCATGGTGGAGAGCGCCATCTTTCCCATGACCTTAGGCGTGACGGCGAGCCAGGGCTTGGCGGCGTCGCTCATTTGACGAGGCCCTCGGAATTCTCCGCCGCCCACTTCGTCCAGCTCGGGTAATCGCGCCGGTCGAACGACTTCTTGGAGAGCTGGCCGAGCACGGTGTAGGCGAGGTCGCGGCTGCCGGGCTCCGTCAGCTTGAGGCTGTCGACGAGGCGGGGCGCCGCCGCGAGGATCTTCTTGCGCTGGACCTCGTCGTCGACCAGCGGCACGAGCAGGCCGAGGGTCTTGCCGCGCACGGAGCCGCTCGGATCGTCGAGGAGGGGGATGATCAAGTCCGCGTTCACGCGCAGGTCCTTGCGGTGGTTGATGATGTCGGCCAGGATCTGGAGGCCGGCGCCGCGAACGACGGGCGACGGGTCTTTCAGGGCGGCGAAGCAGGACTCGATCACCTTCTCACCGCGCGCGCCGTAGCTGAGGACGAACAACGCCGCGGCGCGCTTCTCGGCGCTCGCGTCGTGCGCCAGCACCGCCCGGAACACATGCTCCTTGGCCGCGGCGCCGGCGACGAACTTCTTCTGCAGGGCGTCGAGCTCCGGCGTCGGCCCGCCCCACAGGCAGTAGAAGCCGGGGCAGTCGGGACGGTCGACCGGCATCTGGCCGCGGCGGGACAGCGCCGAGCCGAGCTCGTAGTACGTCTTCCAGTCGGCGAGCAGGCCCTCGGGATCGGTCAGGGTCTTTGCCGGCGCGGGCGCGAACGCGAGGCGGCCGCGGTCGGCCTCGTCGACGATGTCGAACGTGACGTACATCGCGTGATCGACGGAGGTGAAATACTCGGAGATCGTGAGGCCGGCGTAGGCGATGCCCTCGATCTTGGCCGCCTCCCGTTCGATCGCCTTGCGGATGACCTCGGCCTGCTCGGTCGAGACCGGGCGGTGCCGGTTGCGCAGGTTGACGATCTCGTTGATCCGGGGGCCGAACAGCGCGCGGGCCTTGTCGGGCGAGAGCAGCGACGAGCGGTAGACGTCCAGGCCGCGCAAGGTCGCCGTGGATTGGGCCCGCGCGGGGGCCGCCGTCAGCAGCGAAGCCGTCATTAGCAGTAGGGTCATCATCGCCGAAATTATAGCCATTTTGCTATCGTCGTTCGATGCTCCGAACCACCGTCGCGTCCGCGCGCGTCTTCCTCGTCGAATCGAAGCTCCGGCGCCCGTTCATCACCGCGCTGGGACGGCGCGACCGCACCGTCAACGCGGCGATCACGCTCAGGCTCCGCGGCGGTGCCGCGGGGTACGGGGAAGCATCCACCTCGATCGCGCAGAAGCACCTGACCCCGGAGGCGCTGCGGAAGGCGCTGGCGGAGATGGCCGCGCGGGCGCGGGGGCG
>JAHFCD010000050.1:4174-9366 GCA_023249695.1 Elusimicrobiota bacterium | reverse complement strand
GAATCGCTGCAAGCGCGGCGCTAAGAAACGGCTAGCAGGCTGCTGAAAAACCCCTTGAAAAGTTCGTCGACGAGGGTAAGTCCGCCCGAAATTGGCTGAGCGATTATTTCTACTTCCAACGTTGGAAGTGCTCGCCCGGATTCCGCCTAGCAGGCTGCTGAAAAAACCCTAACGGTGGGAAAGATTAAACACCAAGACACAAAGTCACCAAGTTTGATGGATATTAGCCCATCTTTTCTTTGTGGCTTGGTGTCTTTGTGGTTTATTTTTTATTGATTGGAGTTTTTTCAGCAGCCTGCTAGACCCTCAGGGGTGCAGCGCGCGCACGCGGGCGATCCGCTCGAGCAGGCGCTGCTCGAGGTCCCTGTCCCCGCGCAGGCTCGCGGCCTGGCGCCTCCAGTCGAGCATGTCGAGCCGGTACGGGTCGAGGAGCAGCGCCGCGTCCAGCTGCTCCTCGGCGGCGCTGAGGCTCTCCCGGCGGCCCCCGACCGCCTGCATCAGCGCGGCGGAGCCGCTGATGAAGTGCGCGACCGCGTCATGGGGATGGCAGGCCACGGCCTCGGCGCCCGAGCGGGCGATGAGGCCCGCCGCGTCCAGGCGACGAGCCTCGTCGAGCTTCGCGGACTCGTCGACGAGGTGATTGACATAGGCCAGGTGATAGCCGAGCTCGCACGGGTTGCGCGCGAGGGCGGCCCGGTAGCGGCGCCCGGCCTCGGGGCTGTCCGCCGCGTCGCGCGCCAGCTTGAACTCTCGGTCGGCGCCCCCCAGCCGCAAGGACAAGAGCGCGCCGGCCGCGGCGAGCAAAACCAGGGCCGCGGATTTTGAGCGCCCGGCGGCGGCCTCCGGGCGCGGCCGGCACAGCAGGCCCGTCGCCAGCGCGGCCGAAACGAAGGCCGGCAGGGAGACGATGTTGAACTGTAAATTGACGAAGAGCGCGGCCAATCCCGCCGCGAACCCCGCGGCCCGGGGCCGGCCCGCCTCCGCGGCTAAGGCGCGACGCGCCGCGCCCGTCAAAGCGAAGAGCAGCCGGAGGTAGGCCGCGAACCCGAGGTGGCCCGTCGTCGCCAGCACCTGGAGCAGGTCGTTGTGGGCGTGGCCGAGGCGGTACCCTTGGCCGAGAAGACGGATGAACTCCTCCGTCCGCGTCTGGCGAAGGCCCTGCTCGAAAGTATCCGGGCCGATTCCGAGCCAGGGATGCCGCACAAAAATGCGGCCGGCGATCCCCCAAATCGCTAAGCGGCTGCTTTCGCCGCCCAGGTTCGTGGCCGAGCGGCGCGCGAGCGCCGAGACGGACCATGCCGCGATCAGCGCCGTGACCGCGGCGGCGGCCGCCCAACGGGTCCAGCTCCAACGCGGCGCGCGCAGACGCCCGGCCAGCCTCAGGTAAAGGACGCCGCCGAGAGCGGCGCCAAGCCACGCGCCGCGGGAGACCGTCGTCAGCAGCCCCGCGCCGATCAGCGCCGCGGCGCCGCGGCCGAAGCGCTCTTCGCCCGGCTCGCCCAGGGCCTCATGCAGGGCCACTGGAAGCCAGAGCGCCAGATAGGCCCCGAGGAAAACCGGGCTCCCGAGCGTGGAGAGCGTGCGGTTATGGGGCAGATCCGCGGCGGCGACGAGAGGATCGAGGCCGGCGGCTTGGAGCAGCGCGTAGGTGCCGACGAGCATGGCCGCGGTCAGGGCCGACTTCGTGATGAGCCGCTTGGCCCGCGCGTCCGCGCAGGCCGTCAGCTGGAACACGGCGGCGCACGAGGCGACCTGCCAAAGCCCGTAGGTGTAGCCGCCGTAGGTGCCGATCACGCTGTAGCGCGGGTCGATCGAGAAGACGGCGGCGAGCGTCCAGGCGAGCAGGGCCGCCGCGAGGGGCCGATCGAGCTCCGTGGAGAGCGAGGGCGGCCGGGAGGATAGGGCCGCGCCGGCCGCGGCGAGGAGCAGGCCCACGGACAGGACGATGATCTCCGGGAGGATGTAGGCGTCGGCGACGAAGCGGCTCCAGGCCAGCGGGACGCCGGCCGCGACGAGGCAGAGCCCGAGCGTCATCAGGGGATGCGGCGCCGGCGAGACGCCGCTTTTCATTTACAGCAGCGGCTTCCACTCCGCGCGTTCGCCGGAAAGTTCGCTGACGCGGATGTAGCGCTTCTTCGTGCGCTCGAAATCCTCACGATCGCCCAGGGCCCGCGCGATGTCCATGCGGCGGCGCAAGGAGAAGACGAAGCTCGGATCCATCTCCGAGGCGAGCTGAATCTCCTTCTGCGCTTCGCGCAAGGAGTCCTCGCCGTGCTTCGAAGAGAGCGCCAGCGCGGTCGCGCGGAGCTCGTGGACCATCGGGTTTTCGGGATGCAGGCGCACGCCTTCCGCGGTGAGCAGGCGCGCCTTTGCGAGCAGCTCGCGCGCCTGGTCGGGAGGAATGAAGGGCACGACGCGGAAGAGGTTGCCGCACCGCTCCAGCAGATACTCGATGCTCCAGGGGTTGAGTTCGGTGGCGAGGCGCAGCGCATTGACGCCGTCCATGTAGGCGGGCTCGCCCAGGATCGACGTGTACACGATCTCATGGCCGCGCCGGAACAGGAAATCGGCCCGGCACAACCGGCCGTACAGGAGCGCGCAGGCGGCGCAGAACACGACGGCGAGGCCCGTCGCGGCCCGGCTCGCGGCGGGCCGCAGCGGCGCGCGGCCGCGGCACACGAGCCCCATCATGATCGCGGCGAGCGCCAGCGCCGAGAGCGGAATCGGGTTGAGCTTCGCCTGCACGAACAGCCCTGCGAGCGAGGCGGCGATCGCCGCGGCGGATCCGTCCGCGCGCGCGGACGAGAGCAGGCGCGCGCCCAAAGTCCAGAGCAGCCACAGGTAGGCGAGCAGGCCGGCGGCGCCGAGGGTGACGGCGGCCTGGAGCAGGTCGTTGTGCGCGTTGAGCTGGATGGTCGGGGAATTATGCGCGACGCGCAGGAACTCGTCGGTCTTGTGGCGGCGAAACGCGATCATGAACGTGTCGGGGCCCCAGCCGAGCAGGGGCCGCGCGGCGAACGCGGCCAGGCCGGATTTGATCGTCTCGACGCGCAGGGAGTCGCTGCTCTTTTTGTTCATCACGCGCTGCATGGTCCAAAAGACGAGCGGCGCGCAGAGGACGAGCGCCAGCCAATGCCGGGCCTTCGGGCGCACGCGGCCCGTCAGCCGGAGATAGACGGCGACGGAGACGACGGCGCTCAGCCAGGAGCCGCGCGCGACGGTCAGCCAAAGGGCGAGGATCAGGAGCGCGCCGCAGAACGGCCAGAGACGGCTCTTGCCCGTCAGGGTCCGGTGAAGCGCGATCGGAAACAGCAGGACCAGGCAGGCGCCGAGCATGACGGGATTGCCGATCGTCGAGGTGATGCGCGTTCCTTCGGGCAGCAGCGCCTTCGTGACGGGGTCTCCGAACATTCTCTGCCAGACGCCGAAAAGGGTCAAAGGGATCGAGGCGGCGAGCGCCGCCGTCAGCAGGTCTTCGCCGGGGTCTTCGGGGCCCATCGCGGCGGCGTAGTAAAGCGCGGTGCACAGGCCCAGCGGCAGCAGGCCGTAAAACGATTGCGGGTACACTCCGAGCACGCTGAGCGCGGGGTCGGCCGATAGCCCGGTCGAGACGAGCATGGCCGCCCACAGCGCCGCGAGCGGACGGTCGAGCGCGGTCGCGCGCAGCGGCGAGCCGGACAGGCCGACCCAAGCGAGGAGCCCCCCCGCGCTGATCGCGACCAGCTTGATGAGCGTGTAGGAGTCTGCCTGCGGCAGGCTGACCGCAAGGAGCCCCCCGAAGATCGCGAGGATGAGGCCGGCGCGGGTCAATCGCGGCATAGTTCTGACCCGAAATGTAGCAAATTCCTTCGGCCCCGTGAGGCGTCGCAGGCATTCGAATTAAATACTAAATGACACTAAACAATACTGAATATAATATAGAAGATTAAACATGGACAGTCCATTGAGTGTTATCTAATATCATTTAGTCGCATGTATGAGCCGTTTAGTATGTGATATTTTTGCGAATAAACCTTCTCAATTTCGTTGCCGCCGAGCCATGAGGCCCGGATGCTATAGGTGTACACTCCGGGCATGTCCAATTCACGCGAGAAGGGAGAGAAAGCCCAGATGAAGAACTCAGCATGGCGTTTCCTGGCGTTGGCGTTGATGACGTCTCCGGCGCATCCGGTCGCGGCCGCCGGGCTGCGCACCCCCTTCGGCGAGGTGATCATCCGCAACCTGAAGATCGGCCAGACCTACTCGATGTACAAACTCGTCAATCTTCCCCTGCGGGTCGTGAACACCGGCGGCGAGCCGACCGAGATCCGCATTGAAACGGTCCGCACCTCCGCTCTGAACGCGGGCTATGAACCGATCCCGAGCCTCGACTGGGTTCGCGTCGATCAGGGGACCTTCACCATCGCGGCGAACCGCGAAGCGGTGAGCGACCTGATCATCACCATCCCCAACGATCCGAAGCTCCTCGGCCGTCGATTTCAGGCCGACATCTGGACCCATTCGGTCGATCACCGCGCCTATCTCGTCGGCCTGAAAAGCCGGATCTTGATGCACATCGACTCCACGCCGCCGACCGAGGAGGAGCTGAAGAAAAAGTTCGTCAATGAGGCCTTGGCCAACCTCGACTTCACGATCTCGCCGATGAACGCCGAGGCGGTCGAGGTCGCCGTCGGCCGCACGGTGGACCTGCGCAAGGAGCATAAGCTTCAGATCAAGGTCGTCAACCCCAACGACGCCGCGTTGAATTTCCGGGTGCGCTCGATCCCCGTCGCCGAAAGCATGATCCTCGCGCCGGTCGGCTACATCGAGGCGCGCGACCCCGCGTGGCTTCGCCCCGACAAGGACGTGGTCAAGATCGAGGGCAACAGCATCTCGACCCTCGGCCTGAAGCTCGAGATCCCGGACGAGCCGGGCGCGCGCGGGCAGAATTACTTCTTCATCGTCGCCTTCGAAGTGCTCGAGCAGAAAATTCCGGTGAGAGCGTACTACCGATTGATGGTCCACACCGCGGCGAAATAGGGCCGCATAAATCGCAGCGCACAGGAGAACACAAGTGAAAACGAAAATGAAGTGGCTGGGAGCGGCGCTCGCGCTGCTGGGATTGACGGCGGCGCGCGCGCAGGCGGCGAACCCGTCGGCGTACCTGAACATCGACGTGACGATCACGAACAACGTGTCGGTGTCGGTGATCG
>JAHFCD010000050.1:0-4164 GCA_023249695.1 Elusimicrobiota bacterium | reverse complement strand
TGGCTGGGAGCGGCGCTCGCGCTGCTGGGATTGACGGCGGCGCGCGCGCAGGCGGCGAACCCGTCGGCGTACCTGAACATCGACGTGACGATCACGAACAACGTGTCGGTGTCGGTGATCGGGGTGCAGTCGGCGACGCAGGCGGTGACGTGGAGCGGCGCGGCGACGCTGACGGCGGCGTCGACGGCGACGATCACCAACGACTCGGGCTACCTGTCCGAGCGGTGGGAGCTGACGACGACGGCGCAGTCGTGGGACTCGGCGACGGGCGCGTTGGGCTGGACGATCGCGGCCACGCAGGCGGCGGACCAGCTGAAGCTGCAGGCGGTGATCGGCGCGTCGGGCATCGCGTCGGGGTCGTGCTCGGGCGGGCTGTACGGCGACAGCAACGTGTCGCCGGCGCTGGTGAGCACGACGCAGGTGCCTTACACGCAGACGGTGCTGGCGGACACGGCGATGGCGAGCGGCGGCACCCCGGCGCTGCCGGACACGGCGGGCAACCGCGTGCTGGCGGGACGCACGCGCGCGCTGTGCTGGCAGATGACGATGCCGTACTCGACGTCGTTGACCGGCACGCAGGTCGTGCCGATCATCGTGACGGCCTTCTGAGCAGAGGAGGTCCGATGGAGAGCTGTTGAGCGTGCGCGCGGCGCTGTTGCACGGCGTCTTGAGCTTGGCCCTTTTTATCGGGGCCGGGCCCTGCCATGCCCTGAGCCTGCGAAGCTCGGCGGCGGAGATATTCCTGGGTGACGTTCGCCCGGGCGATATCTCCGTCGTCGGCTCGGGCGGGCCGTTGACGGTGGAGAACACCGGAGCCGAGAAAGCCGTGCTCGCGGTGTCCGTGGTCAGTCCTTCCCCCGACCGACTCAGAGAGGGGTACGACCCGCTGCCGGATATGCAAAAGCGTGTCGTCGTGAAGGGGCCGAGCCGTTGGCTCGAGCCAGGAGGGAAGTCGGAGCTGGACATCGTGGCCGCGATCCCGGCAAGCCTGGACGGCGGGCAGTATCAGTTCGACTGCCTGATCAAGGGCCGCAATTCCGCCGGAAGCGCCCTGACGATGCGCACGGCGGTGACGCTGTCGGTCGGCGCGGGAGATCCCGCGGACGTCGCGCCGGAGCCCGCAGGTTCGGGCTTCAGCGTGTCTCCGGCCAAGGCTCATCTCGAGGGAGTCCCCCTCGGAAAACGAGCGGCGGCGCGTTCGGAGAAGTTCCGGGGGCTGAAGCTGGCCAACGCGGGCGAGTCGGATTTGCTCGTGCGCGCGACGCCGGTGCGCGTCTGGGACGAGTCGGTGAGGATCGAGGACGGCTACGCGCCGGCCCCGAATCCGCATTGGCTCAAGGCCGGGCCCGTGCTTCGTCTCAAGCCGGGCGAAGTGGCGGAGGCGGCGTTGACGCTCGAGATCCCCCGGCAGAAGAGGTACCGGGGCCGGCGTTGGGCGTTCGTGGTGGCCGTGGACGCGCAAGGCGGAGGCCGCCGCGGACGGACTTGGTGGACGCTGTACGTGCGCACGCAGGACGAGGAGGACAGCCGTATTCCCTAGACCTGCCCTCGCTCTCGAATGAGAAAGGAATTATTGGAAGCTAAGGCGCGCGCCGAGGCCCTCTTAAAGAGGGTCTCCGGACTCGCGCGCCCGATTGGCGCGGCCCTCGCGGCCGCCGCCCTGCTTCTGTCTTCCCCCGTCGCCGCCGCTCCCACCGGCGCGCTCCATATCGGCGTCAACGTCCAGGTCATCGCGGTCGTCAGCAACCTCGCGGCGCAGGAAGGAGCCGGCGTCGGCGAGATCAACCTGACCTGGACCGAGCCGTTCCATCCCGGCGCGACGCCGCCTGTGACGTACGATCTGCGCGTGTCCACCTTGGCCAACATCGGCGACAACGCGGCATTCCTCGCGGCCTCGCCCTTGACCGCCTTTACCGGCACGCCGCTGCCGGCGCCCGGCGCGGGCGGCGGCCAGGTCGCGGCCGTCGTGACCGGCCTGGCGCCCGGCGTCGTGCACTACTTCTCGCTGCGCGTCGTGGACGCGCTCGGCAAGGCCGGCGTCTGGGCCCGGACCAACGGCTGGAACCAGACGAACTTCGCCCAGGCGAAAACCGTTCTGCCCGCCGTGATCACCGACCTGACCGGCCTCGCGGGGCCCGGAGACGGCCAGGTTTCGCTCGCGTGGACCGCGCCGTCCCCGCCGCCCCTTCTATCCTATCGCGTATTCTACGCGACGTTCTCGGTCGCCTCGGTCGGCGGCAGCACCACGGCGTGGCGCGCGCAGGCGCTGTCGAGTTCGACCGTGATCGCCGCGACCGCCCCTCCCGGCGCCGTCCAGAACGCGGCGCTCGCCCTCAACCCCGGCGTGAAGTACTACTTCGGCGTGGAGACGTCGAACATCGTGGGCACGAGCGAACTCGACGGTCTCAGCGCGTCGGCGCAGGTTGCCGTCCGGGCCAAAGGCGCGGCGCCGGTGACGGACCTCGTCGCGACCTCGGGCCCGCTGGCGACCGGAATTACCTTGGCCTGGACGGAGCCGTTCGTCTCGTCGACCACGGCGCCGGTGACCTATCAGATTGTGGCCTCGACGGTGGGCTTCATCAACGGCGCGACCGACTACGCGGCCGCTTCGGACCTGCAGGCGATCTCGACGATCACGATCCCGGCTTACGCCGGCGGCGGCGGGGCGCGCAGCGTGGGCGCGACCGGCCTGACGCCGTTCGTCACCTATTACTTCGCGATCCGCCTCGTGGACGGCTCGACGCCGACCGTGACGGGCGCCTGGCTGCGCGTTCCGGCCGAGGGCCGCAATCTGAACACGAGCACGGTGCCGCTGTTCGTGCCGGCCCCGCCCAACGCCGTGACCAACCTGACCGCCCTGCCCGGCGCGGCTGAAGGCGACGTCTCGCTCACCTGGACCGCGCCCGCCAACGCGAACCTCGTTTCGATCGCCTCCTACGAGGTCCGCTTCGCGACCTTCTCCGCCTCCTCGGTCGGCAGCACGACCACCTGGAGCGCCGCCGCATCGTCCGTCGCGTTCGCCCCGGCTCTGGCGCCCGGCTCGCTTGAATCCCGCTCGTTTGCCGGCCTGCTCCCGACGGCGACCTGGTACTTCTCGGTCAAGTCGATCGACGCCACCGGCTCGGTCTCGCCGATCGACACCAAGTCGACCGGGACGTTCCAGGCCGGGACGCTGCCGCGCAGCCTGCCGCCGGCGACGCCGACGGGACTGACCGGCGTGTCGGGCAATCGCCGCGGGACTATCGCCTGGGCCGACCTGAGCCCGGCCGGCAAGGGCCTCGACTTCGCCCACTACCGCCTTGAGCGCTCGTTGAACGCGGTCGCGTTCATCTCCGTGACCACGACGAGCGCCACGGGCTACGTCGACTTCCCGCTCGCCGCGCAAACGACCTATTATTACCGCCTCATCGCCCGCGACCTGCGCGGCAACGAGAGCGTGGCCACCTCGACCGTGAGCGTCTTCCCCTTCACGATCCTGCCGATGGAGCCTCTGGGCGTGACGGTGGCCGCCACTCCGACCACCGTGACCTTGAACTGGTCGCCGGTCTCGCGCTTCGGCGACGGGACGCTTTTCCTGAGCACGGCGACGCCGGACGTGGACGAGCTGATCGGCTACAGCGTCTTCCGCTCGACCGACTCCCGCGCTCTCGAGTTCGTGCACGTCTCGAGCCTTCCCTTCATCACGACCAGCCTCGTCAACGGCACGGGCGGCCTCGGCTACTACTACCACATCAAGTCCTACAACACGCAGGGCCTCTCGACGAACACCTTGACCGTGTCGTCCCTGGGCGAGCGCCTGTTCACGATCGACAACAGCGGAAGCGCGTTGACGTTGGACGCGGCCAACTCCTTGATGCTCAACGCCGCGACCAACGGCCTTGGCGCCGACGTCCGCATCTTCGCGACGCGCCGTCCGGAGGACGTCGGCGGCCCCGTGTTCCAATCGGCGAAGTGGACCGCCCTCCTCAACGGCGTGACCGAGCTCGCCGGCTTCGCCTTGCCCAAGCCCGCCCGCGTCGTGCTGCACTTCGACGCGGCCGGCGGCGTCGTCGTGCCGACCACCGCGCCCGTCTCGGGGCTCTCCGTCGCCGCCGCCGGGGACGCGCCGGCCTCGGTCTCGCCGAAGAACGTCGGCATGTACTGGTTCAACGGCGGCGAGTACAA
>JAHFCD010000503.1 GCA_023249695.1 Elusimicrobiota bacterium | reverse complement strand
GTGGGCGCTGCGGAATGGTGCGCGCGGCGAGGGCCGCCCGACGGGACGGTGCGCGCTCGTCGGTCTCACCTTCGGTGCCGGCGCCAACCTGGTCGCGCTGCGGTTCGTGCCGGAGGTCATCCAGCGCTTCACCGAGCTCGGCGTCGCGGTGTCCTGTCTCGCGCTCGTGCTCCTCGCGCTCGCCCAGGCGCTGGGCTGGCTCGTCGCGGGGGTCGTCTCGAGCCTGCTGATGCGACGCGGGCGGCCCGCTCCGCTGGCGGTCGCGGTGGGCGTCTATGTGGGGACCTTCTTCCCGTCGATCTTCCCCTGGACCCCCGCCGCCGGCATCAGCCCCTGGCCCATCCTCGTCCAGCTCGCCGACGTGATCGGCGAGCGCGGAGTCACGTTCCTGATGACCCTGGCTTGCGCGTCGATCGTCGAGGCGGTCATCCGCCGGAGGCGATCATGGGCCGCCGTCGCCGCCGCGATCGCGGCGCTCGTGATCGTCTACGGCGCCCTTCGCATGCGCCAGATCGAGGGGCGCCGCGCGCTGGCTCCGCTCCTCCGGATCGGCTTGATCCAGCCCGGATTCGAGGCCCGCGCGCGCTGGGAGCCGTCGCGCGCGCAGCCCATCCTCGACAACCTCGTCGCGCTCACACGCGCGGCCGAGAAGCAGGGCGCCCAGCTCGTGATCTGGCCCGAGTCGGGCTACCCCTACGCCCTGTCTCACGCGACCCGTCACGATCCGTACGGCAGCCTGGCCATCCGCGGCGACGGCGTGCGCGGCCCCGTCATGACCGGCATCTACATGCGCGCGGGGCACGGCGAGTCGTTCAACTCCGCCGCCATCGCCTTCCCGGACGGCACCCTGTCGGAGCCCTACGACAAGCGCCACCTCCTCTGGTTCGGCGAGACCATCCCGCTCGCCGACGAGTTCCCGATCCTCCGGAGGTGGTTCTCGCGCGGGTCGGGCATCCTCCCCGGCGAGAAGCAGGTGCTCCTCTCCTCGGGCCCGATGCGCGCCGGGATCCTCAACTGCTACGAGGACACGATCGGCCTCGCCGGTCGCGAGGCGCAGGAGGGCGCGAACCTGCTCGTCAACATCACGAACGACGCGTGGTTCGCCGGCAGCGCCGAGGGCGAGCTGCACCTGCGCCTGAGCGTTCTCCGATCGGTCGAGGTGCGAAAGGATCTCGTCCGCGCCGTGAACCTCGGCCCGACGTCGTTCGTCGACGCGACCGGCCGCGTCCGCGCGCGGTACGCCGAGGCGCTCCCGGGCCCTCTGATGGTCGAACCGCGGCTCCTCGACGGCGACCCCACGTTCTTCGCGAGGGCCGGGGACGTCCCGCTGATCCTGCTGCTCGTGGCCCAGCTCCTGAAAAAGCAACGGGCGCCGCGCGATGAAGCGCGACGCCCGAGCTGAACGTCCGCGGACTTCCCGTCCGCGAGCTGTTTCGCTGGGTTACTGGATCAGGTCCTTCAGCTTCTTGAGGGCCGAGGCGCGGATCTTCTTCGACGCCGGCTTGCCCTTGATCGTGATGGGCTGCTTGGTGAAGGGGTTGATGCCAGGGCGATCCTTCGTCGCCGGCTTGCGGACGGTCTTCAGCTTGAGCAGGTCCGGGATCACGAACTCCCCGTTCTGCTTCTTGAGCTCCTTCTTCACGAGCTCGACCAGGCCTTCAAACACCTTTGCGACGCTCTTCTTGTCGAGCTCGCTGGACTCAGCAATCTCGGCAATCACCTGCGCCTTCGTCAGTCTCTTCGCTCCCGCCATCTCTGCATCCTCCTGCCGACTCTGTCGACCCGACTGTCCAGTCCCCGCCATCTCATGTAGGTGGACGTCCCACCTTCAGGAGAGGCCGATGTTGGTCTTGAAGCTCACCAGCTCACCAAAACCGCGGCTTTGACCGAGGTTTTCCCCCCCGCCGCAGCCGAAGACATGGCTATCACCGGGCAATCCATGGCCGCAAGCGAAAATTGATCACGTTTCCGCTTTTTTTTTCGAGGCCCGGTGGGTCGGGCGACGCGCGGCCACCGCCCTCCCGGGAGGCGCGGCCGCGCCGCACAGGCGCTCGGTCTCCGCTCGCATCCGGCGGTCCCTGGCGGGCGTGTCGTGGTCCCAGCCGAGCAGGTGCAGGAGGCCGTGCGCCAGCAGCATGGTCAGCTCGTCGAGGAGCGGGCGCTTCGCCTTCGAGGCCTGCCGCGCGGCGGTGGGCACGCTGACGATCACGTCACCGAGGAGCGGCCCCCGGAAGGCGGCGAACTCACCCTCGGAGAGCGCGAACGCGAGGACGTCGGTGGGGCGATCGCGGCCCCGGTAGTTCTTGTTGAGAAACTGGATCTGTTCGTCGTCGGTCAGGAGGAATGAGACCTCCTCCTTCTCCAATTGAAGCGCGCCCATCATGGACGTGAGCCTGCGCGAGATCTCGGCCCTCGAGAGTTCGCGCGCCACGCTCTTGCGTACGGTCAACGTGAAGGGCACGGGGTCGAACGTACCGAATAGTTGGCCCGCGCGCGCTGGCTTC
>JAHFCD010000502.1 GCA_023249695.1 Elusimicrobiota bacterium | reverse complement strand
CGCTGAAGCCCCTCGCGGTCATGGTGCACTCCGTCGAGGCCGCCAAGCTCTGGGTCGAGTGGACGCCCGTCGCCGAAGCGCTCGCCGCCAAGTTCTGGCCCGGCCCGCTGCTCCTTCTCCTGAAACCGACCGCGCAGGGCCGCCTCCTGACGTTCCCCGAGTACCCGACCGTCGCGATCCGCGTGCCCGCGCATCCCGCCGCGCGCGCCATGATCGAAGCGTCCGGCGTGCCGTGGATCTACACCAGCGCGAACAAGTCCGGAAGGCCCGCCAAGCTCAACGCCGCCGAGGTGGCGGCCGAGCTCGGCGCCGAGATCGATCTTCTCGTCGACGGCGGCGCCGCGCCGGCCGGGGACCCGACGCTCGTCGACGCGACCGGCGACAAGCCGCGCGTGACCAAGGTCGGCCTGATCGCGGCCGAGGCGATCCTGGGGGCGACGGCCGCATGACCCGCTCCGTTCTCTTCGTCTGCACGGGCAACACGTGCCGCTCGCCGATGGCCGAGCGGATCTTCGTGAAGCTCGCCCGCGAGGCCGGGCTCCCGTGGACCGCCTCCTCCGCCGGCACGCACGCCGCGCCGGGCATGCCCCTGACCCGCGCGGCGATCGCCGCGCTTTCAGAGCGCGGCCTCGACGGCAGCGAGCACCGGGCGCGCCCGGTCGACGCCGCCATGCTCGCCGCCGCGGACGCCGTCTTCGTGATGGAAGCCGCGCAGCGCGAGCGCCTCGCGTCCCGCTTTCCGGCCTTCGCCTCCAAGATTGCCCTGCTGGGCGAATCGTCCGACATCGAGGACCCCGTCGGCGGCGACGCCGCGAGCTACGCCCATTGCGCCGCGGCGATCGAAGCGGCCCTTCAAACCATCGTTCTTAGGGAGAAAGAAAACTATGCCCCGAACCCTCGCTGAGCAGGACCCCGAAGTTTACGCGGCGATCACGCGCGAAGCGCGCCGCCAGTCCGACAACCTCGAGCTCATCGCCTCGGAGAACTACACGTCCGAGGCCGTGCTCGAGGCCCAGGGCTCCCTGCTCACGAACAAATACGCCGAGGGCTACCCGGGCAAGCGCTACTACGGCGGCTGCGAGTTCGTCGACCAGGCCGAGGCCCTCGCCATCGAGCGCGCCAAGAAGCTGTTCGGCGCCGAGCACGCCAACGTCCAGCCCCACTCCGGCTCCCAGGCCAACATGGCCATGTACCTCTCGGTGCTCAAGCCCGGCGACGGCGTGATGGGCCTCAACCTCGCCCACGGCGGACACCTGTCCCACGGCCATCCGATGAACTTCTCCGGCAAGTACTACAAGATCATCCCGATCGACGTCCGCAAGGACGACGAGCTGATCGACTACGAGAAGGCCGAGAAGGACGCGCGCGAGAACAAGCCGCGCATCCTGTTCGTGGGCGCCTCCAACTACTCGCGCGTGATCGACTGGGCGCGGTTAAAAAGAATGTCCGACGAAGTCGGAGCGCTGTTTGCCGCCGACATCGCCCACTACGCGGGCATGATCGCGGCGGGCGTCTATCCGTCGCCCGTCGGCCTGGCCGACTTCACAACGACGACGACGCACAACACCCTGCGCGGTCCCCGCGGCGGAATGGTGATGTGCAAATCGGTCCACGCCAAGGCCCTGGACTCGAGCGTGTTCCCCGGCGAGCAAGGCGGGCCCTTAATGCATGTCATCGCCGCCAAGGCCGTCTGCTTCGGCGAGGCGCTCAAGCCGGAGTTCAAGGCTTACCAATTGCAGACGCTCGCCAATGCCCGGCGCCTGTCCAAAGCGCTCGCGGACCGCGGATTTCGCATCGTCGCCGGCGGCACCGACTGCCACCTGTTCTCCGTCGACCTGCGCCCGAAGAACGCGACGGGCAAGGAGGCCGAGGAGGCGCTCGACAAGGCCGGCATCACCGTCAACAAGAACGCGATCCCCTACGACCCGCAGAAGCCGTTCATCGCCTCCGGCGTGCGCATCGGCACGCCCGCGATCACGACGCGCGGGATGGGCGAGCGCGAGATGGACGAGGTGGCCTCGCTCATCGACGACGCGCTCAAGGTCCGGACCGATGACGCGGCGCTGGCGCGGGTCAAGACCGCGGTGACCTCGCTCTGCCGCCGATTCCCGATTTATCCCGCGATCATGGAGAAGCTGCTCACGACGAAATGATCGCGCAAATCCTCATCGCCGACGACAACACCGACATCACCGGCCTGCTCGAAGACTATCTGTCGAGCAAGGGCAACCGCGTGATCGTGGTCAACGACGGCTTTCAGCTCGCGCAGAAGGCGGCCGAGCACCGGCCGCATCTGATCCTCACCGACATCCAGATGCCCGGCGCGTACGGCTCGTCGGCGTACCAGGTTCTTCAAAAAGACGAGGCCACGAGCCACATTCCCGTGATCTTCATGTCGGCGCATCCCCAAGAGAAGCTCGTGAAACTGCTCCCCAAGGACCCCAAGACCCGCTTCGTCCAGAAGCCCGTGAATCTCGAAAGCCTCTACGAGCTCATCAAGGAGC
>JAHFCD010000501.1 GCA_023249695.1 Elusimicrobiota bacterium | reverse complement strand
CAGCGTCAGCGCGACGGACCTGCGCAAGAGGGGTTTCATGAGCGGCTGAAGGGCCTAACCTAGTTTAACAGAGGAGGACCCTCTTGTCAGGGCCCAAGGACCCCCCAAAAGAAGGGCCCGGGACCCGCATCTATCTAGGTCCAAAGTCCCGGGCCGCCGTCGCGACGTCCGGGCGGGCCGTTCTTCAGCGCGGGGCCGCCCGGAGCAGTTCCCGGTACGCGTCCGCGCCCTCGAGCCGCGCCCGCGGGGCATCGTCGCGCTCGTTGCCGCCGAATCCGTCCGGCGGCTGGAGGTCGGGGAGTTCCTGCACGGGATTCTCGTCGAAGTTCATATCCGAAATGGTCGACTCGATGGCGTCGAGGAACCCGGAATCGTCCATCTCGGACGCCTCCAAGACGAGCGCCGGGGAGATATAGACCCCGCCCACGACTCCGGGACCGGTCCGGATGACCTTCTCATGATTCGACCGCGCGACTTTAGCGGCGATCTCTTGATCGGTGTACCGGGGAATCTTCGTCAGATCGGCATATCCCGCGCGGTCGCTCGCCCAAGTGGTGTCGTCGTTGTCCACAGCGTCGTTGCCCTCGTAGCGCGTGACGCGCAGGAGGGAGCCCTGTTTTCCACCCATGTTCAGGAAGACCTCATCGTCGATGTAATATCCGACGTGGCCGATCGAGGCGGCCCCTGGGGCGCGGAAGAACACCACGTCCAGGAATTTCGGCTCGCCCCCGAGAGCCTGATTGGTCCGCGCGACGCGATACATGTCCCCCGCGCTGCCGGAGAGCTTGCAGAACAACCCCGCCGTGCTCGACACGTAGCCGCTGCAGTCGCTGTACCGGCAATCCCCTCGCCTCTCGCCCTTCGCTCCGTACTCGTAGCGGATGTTGCTGCCCTGCGCGAGGATCGCCTTGGCGATGCGCACGCGGAACTGGAGGTCCGCGTCGTTCGGATTCGCCCGCGCCTCCTCGATCAGCGCCTTCGCCTTGGAGCGGACGCGCGCCAGGGAGTCCTCCCCCGCGTTCGCCGCGCCGGAAACGAACGCCATCAGCGCCGCCAATAAAATCCGGGATATCATCGCGCTCCTTCCTTGCTCTTGGATGCCGCCGCTTTCGGTTCCGCCGGGATGTCCTTCAAATACGCCTCCGCCAGCCGGGACGGCGTCACGTCCGCGCCCTGAAAGCCGTCGTCGGCGCCTTGCGCGATGGAACGGATGAGGTCGAGGGCCCTCGCGTCTCCGTCGATTCCGAAAATGGCCGCGGCGCATTCGACTTTCGCGTACGGGGAGCCCGACCCGAGCCGCGCGATCCGTCTCCACAGGACTGGAACGGCCGGACGATACCTCGCGTACCGCAGGACGAAGACGATCTCGTCGAGAGCGGGTCCCGGGTCTCCGGAGCGCGATTCGTTCTCAAGAACGGACATCAAGGGGGTCAGCGCCCGGTCATCGCGATCCAGCTTCCACAACACCGCCGCGGCGAGATAACGGCCTTCGCGCAAACGGGCGTCCAACGCTTCCCTCGCCCCCGGGGCCGCGCTCTCGGTCGAAAGCGCGACGGCATCCACTCGCGCCTCGATCGCCCGGCCCCAAACGACGGGCGGCATGGCGCTCTCCAGCCGCTCATAGACGGCGTCCAGACGGACGGCGACGGGATGCGCCGCGCCGGCGGCGGCCCGGGAACGGCACGGCGCCGCCGCAAGGGCGGCGAGCAGCGCGGCCGCGGCGGCCCGAGCTCTCACTGATCCTCGGCGTACGACGGCGGAAGCTCGTGATCGAAAGCCCACGAAGTCTGATCGGGAGCGCGGTCGATGGCCTCGTTGACGTCCTGCTCCAGCTCGTCCAGGGCGGACGACTCCTCGGGGTCGAGGTCCGGAACGGCCATCTCCACGCCGCCCGTGACGTTCATGGAGGCGTCGCGGCCGGAGCACTGGAACTCCATGGCGCGGGAAATGCCCATGTAAGGGCCGGGAGCGCCGGACATGGACCCGCGCCAGCTGCCGGCCCACCGATGCGCGACGTCAAGCGCGTCGCCGTCGGCCTTGGAGGCGATGAGGCTGGCGACGTAGACTTCCTGGAACAATTCCTTGAGCCGGCCGAAGAGGGGATGAGAGCGGGTCAGCGCCGGGAAGCGGTTCGTCAAATCCTCGGCGAAATCCTCCGACGGCGGGTCGCGGCGGGGCGCGGCCGCCCAGGAGGAGCCGGAGGCGCGCATGCCTTCGGTCTGCACTCCGACGCGGGACTTCACCCAGAAGACGCTGCCGCTCTTGGACGCCCGGACGTCGCCGCTCCGCGGCGGCAAGGCATGGAACCAGAAGCGGGTCATCGCCGGGACGGAGGCGGCGCGGCCGCAGTCCTGGGCGTAATAGTTGATGGCGCGGTCGGTGGCGCTGGGCAGGCCCGCTCCGCCGACGTCACCGACGGCGATGCGCTTCATCAGGTAGTCCGCGTCCAGCATCACGCGAGCGAAGTGGCTGTCGCGAGGAACGCCGCCGACGCGGATGCCCTGC
>JAHFCD010000049.1 GCA_023249695.1 Elusimicrobiota bacterium | reverse complement strand
CGGCGCGCGCGGCGGCGGGATTCACGGCGGCGGCGAGGGCGGAGGGAACGGCCGCGGTCAAAGCGGCGGGCGCGGCCATGACCGTCAAGGCGGGGGCGGCCGACGGGGCGGAGAGCGCGGGCGTCAGCCCGAGGCCGGTCAAAGGCGAAACGAGCATCGCGCCGCCGGGAGCCGCGGAAAAAGGGAGCAGCGGCGCGACGGGCGCGGAGGCGTGTCCGGTTCGCGCGGAGACGGCGGTTTGCGCCGAGGCGCTCCCGGCCGCGAGCGCGCAGGCCAGGACGGACGCAAAGAGGGATTTCGTCATGGTCATATCATAGCGGCGGGACCCGCTCGACGGGAGGAGCGAAGGACCCCGGAGAGGTCGGCATTAGTCCTACCGGGTTATGCCCCTGGGGACCTGGGCCGGGCCGCGCGAGTCGACGGCGGCGTTAAAAATAATCCGGAATCTGGAATTCCGGATGCGCGAGGAGGCCGGCGAGCTTCTTCGGCTCGGCCCTGGCCATCAAGAGGGACTCGGGCTTGCGCGGGCAGGGCATGACGGTCGAGAATCTGAAGCGTTCGTAAAAAGCCGGAGCGATGTCCGAGAAGAGAAAGAAGACCTCCGTTCCCGCGTCCCGCTCATGGCGGACGATGACGTCTTCGATCAGGCGCGAGGCGAAGCCCCGGCCGCGGAACTCCGGCGCGGTGGCGATGGAGCCGAGCCCGACGGCCGGGCTTCCGCTCGGAAGGGGAATGTCGTGGGAAAGCAGGGCGCTTGCGGGGGCGCCGTCCGCGGCCGCGTGAATCCACCAGACGCCTTCGGCGTATTTCCGAGACGCGCGGCAAGTCGCGAGGTAAGCGTCGAGACCGTTTCCGTCTCCCCAGGCGTCGTATCCGAGACGATACACTGCCTCGAGGTCGGCGGGGGCCGCGTTGCGGATCGACGATGCCTTAGGGTTTTTCAGCGGCCAGGAGCCCCCGCAGTACGTTCAGCTCGGCGTCGGTGTGGCCGATCATCGGGGACTTGTCTCGGGCCGTGCCCGTCTTGACCGGCCAGAAACGGTAGTTGAGATGGTCCTTGGCGGCCATCGGCAAGGCGTCGAGCCCCTTGGAGGAAACCTCGAGGGCGCCGCGGCAGATGCAAACGTCGACCTCCTGCTTGGTCCCGACCGAGACGAAGAAATCGGTGCCGCGCACCGCGGCGACGGCGGTCGGCGTCCGGACGGAGAAGCGCCGTCCGGCGTCGTGCCGCAGGACGCTGAGCAAGGAGCCGAAGTCGAGGCGGAAATAGGATGAGCGCGGCGTGAAGCGCGCGGGGCCCTTCAGAAGGAAGCGGGCGCCGTCCATCGCGAGGGTCGCGGTGCCGGAGGCGAGGCGGATCTCGGCGTTGGGAAGGGGATCGCCCGCCTTGAGCGCCTTTCCGTCGGCCATCAGGGTTCCGGTGGCGGAGATCACGCGGCCCGCCGCCGACGCCGCGGACGGAACGCACGCGAGGAGCAACGAAAGAATTATTTTCATGAACCTATGATACCGATTCGCGAGGGCGATCGAGCACGGATCAGCGCTCGATTTTCACCGTTCGGGCCTTCAGAAACGCGCCCGTCACCGCGTCCACGAGGTATTGACGCTCCTTGGCGGCGTGATCGACCGTGATGGCGACGGTCCAGAAGACCTTCTTCCGCAAGGCCCGGTCCTTCCAGTCCGGCTCGTCGGGGCCCGCCGCGTGAATCAGGTGCAGCTCGTACGCGCTCATCGTGCCGAGCGGCAGGCCGTTCTTCGCCGCGACGGCGAGGGCCTTGTCGGTGTCCACGAGGAGCTCGGCGATGCACGTCGGGCGCACGGCGTAAACCGCCGGCGGAGGGGAGTAGTAGGGGTCGTATTCGTTGTAGCGGGCCTGCCGCGGCTCGGGCCCGCCTTCGATCGGCTCGTTGATCGAGACGGCGGTCGTGGGCGGCTTCGTCGGCGACCAGAAATAATAATGGAACCGGCTGATGGAGCCCGAGCGCGTCCGGGAATCGTTGGGGTCGGCGGGGGTGTACAGATTGATGTGCGCTTTGATCCCCGATAGGCAGGCGTCGGGGTGGCCTTCCTTTTCCATGAACTTGATCGCCCCGTACAGCAGGCCGGTGGCGCCCCCGCCGAGCTTCGGGTCCCAGGTGCCGGCGGTCTGCGCGAGGCACGCGACGGCGCCCAGCATCAGCGCCGCGGCGGTCGCGAGGGAGCGCGCGCGGAGGGTCATCTCCCGCCTAGGACCGACGGCCTTCCAGGATCTTGAGGAACGAGCGCGAGGCGAACTCGGCGGGCGTGAGCCCCGTCGCGGAGGCCTCGGCCTCCGTGATCGCGCCGCAGTTGCGCGCGCGCAGGAAATAATTGAGAAGGCCCTGTCCGGTCGCGGCGTCGTCGAACACATCGCCGACGAGCGTGGCCTGCGCGGCCTTTTCGATGAAGTTCTTCAGGCGCGCGGTCGCGGGCGGCAGGCCGCCGAGGAAGAAGGCGTACACGGCGCCGTAGCGGGTGGGCAGCTGCGCGGGATGCAGGTCCCAGCCCTGATAAAATCCGTTGACGAGCGAATGCGTCGCGTGGTCGTAGTGGAGCTTCCACGCGCGGCGCACGGCCTCGACGTTCTCCCGGTCCTGCTCGGCGGAAAGGTATTCGCCCGCCGCGGGCCGGTGCGGTCCCACGGGCATGACGTTCGTCGCGCCGTCGGACATGTTGACGCCCGTGCCCGCGAGCGTCACCTGCATCACGTGCTTGGCGAAGTCGCAGGACTGGTGGTCCATGCGCTGATGCGCCGCGGTGATGTTGCAGGAGGCGGTGTAGTCGTAGGTGCCGAAGTGCGCGCTCGTGCAGCGCCCTTTCAGGGCGTCCACCATCGCGCGCAGTGGGGCCGTGCCGTCGAAGCCGATGATGGACTGCGGCGTCTCGACCATGAGCTCGACCTTGATCGTGCCCGGCTTGAGCTTTTTCTTCTTCTCGAACGCGTCCAGGATTTTCGCCAGCGCGGCGGCCTGGCCGGCGTGGACGATCTTGGGCAAGGTCACGTAGAACGGATCGGGGAGCTTCCCCTTGGTCGCGCGGACCAAGGTCGTCAGGAAGATGTCCAAGGTGCGGGCCGAGCGGGCGGCGAGCTCGTTGGAGAACGTCTTGATGCGGATGCCGATGAAGGGCGGCAAGGTCCCTTCGGCGAGGCCCTTGGCGACCTCCTCCGCGGCGGAGGCGGCGTGGCCGTCCTCCTCGGCGTCGGGGCGATTGCCGTAGCCGTCCTCGAAGTCGATGCGGAAGTCCTCGACCGCTTCGCGCTTCAGCTTCTCGACGACGCGATCGTACACCTTGAGCGCGAGGACCTCGTCCATGCCGACCGCGCGCGAGAAGGTGATCGCGTCGGGGGCGTAGCGGGACAGCGCGCGCAGGGACAATTCTCCCAGCTTCTTGGCGGAATCGGATTTAAAGAGATGCGCCCCGCCGTAGACGGTGTGCACGGGCTGGCGCCCGAACGCGTCTCCGGGGTAGCGCTTCAAGTGGAGGAGATTCTGGCGATTCAAGGCCGCGAAAGCGGCCTTGAGAGCTTTAGGATCGAGGGTGGCCTGGGGCTTCATTTCACTTCTCCCTTTAGAAACGCGATCAGAAGGTTCCGCGAGACGATAAGACGGTATTCTCGGGTCGAGCGAATATCATCGATCGGCGACACATCGTTCGTCATTAACTCCGCGGCGGCGGCAATCGAGACGTCGGTTAGCCGCCGCCCCCGCAAGAACCCTTCGACCGCATACAGCCGCTTGACCGTGGGCGCAAGGCTCCCGAACGCAAGCCGTGCGTCCGCGAGCTCTCCATTCTTTGCCGTCCAAATCAGTCCCGCAAACATTGTTTTTGAAATCGCCTGCGCGGCGCGGGTCCCGACCTTCCTGAAAACGCCGCGCGTCGGCGTTTGATCCGGGAAAGGAAGAAAGACCGCCTCGATCAATTCTCCCGGCTTGAGCGTCGTCTTCTTGACCCCGGCGAAAATCTCCGACATCGGAACCGCGCGCCGGCCGTTCGGCCCGATCACGCGCACCGTCGCCTCGTACACCGCGAGCGCGGGGAAGGTGTCGCCGGCGGGGGACGCGTTGGCGATGTTCCCGCCGATCGTGCCGCGGTTCTGGATCTGCGCCGCCCCGACCGTCGCGCACGCGGCGACGAGCAGGGGGAAGCGCTTCCGGAGAACGGGGTGCGCCTGAATCTGCGCGTGCGTGACGAGGCTGCCGAGGTCCACGCCGTCGCCGACGACCTTGATCCGGCGCCACTCGGCCACGCGCGAGAGGTCCAGGACCGCGCGGCCGTTCAGCTGTCCCAGGTTCCAGCCGACCATGAGGTCGGTGCCGCCCGCGAGGGGGAGCGCCGTCGGGACCTTCGCGTACGTCTTCACGGCCTCCGCGGCCGAGCGCGGCGAGAGGACCGTCATCGACTTCGCGTCGCCCCTCATTTCTTTCCCTTGGCCGCCGCGACGACGGACTTCACGATGTCCTGGTAGCCGGTACAGCGGCACAGGTTTCCGGCGAGCGCCGTCCGCACCGACGCGTCGTCGCATTTGCCGCCGCCTTTGAGGTGCGCGTGCGCGGTCATCAGCATCCCCGGCGTGCAGATGCCGCACTGCGCGCCGCCGCAGGCGAGGAAGCCGGCCTGGAGCTTCGAGAGCTTCTCCGGCGCGCCCATCGACTCGATCGTCTCGACCTTGCGCCCGGCGGCCTGGCAGACCGGAATGAGGCAGGAGTTGACGGGCTCGCCGTCGAGGAGCACCGTGCAGGCGCCGCACTCGCCCTCGCCGCAGCCTTCCTTGGTCCCGGTGAGCGCGAAGTCCTCGCGCAGGGCGTCGATGAGGCGCTTGAACGGCGCGCCCTTGAAGGATTTCTTCTTGCCGTTGACGGTGAGTTTCATTGCAGTGCCCTGCTGATGCGTTCCGGAGTCTGCGGCAAGGTCGGGATCAGCCGGCCGGTCGCGTGCTTGACCGCGGCGGCCACGGCCGGTCCGGGAATGTCCATCGGCAGCTCGCCGACGCCCTTGGCGCCGAACGGCCCCCGCGAGTAAGGCTTCTCGACGAGGATCACCTCGAACGGCGGCGTGTCGAGGCTCGTCGGGATCACGTAATTCGTGAACGTGGCGTTGATCATGACGCCGTCCTTGAAGATCGGCTCTTCGAGCAGCGCCCAGCCGAGGCCCTGCGTCGAGCCGCCGATGACTTGGCCTTCGGCGAGGAGCGGATTGATCGCCTTGCCGATGTCCTGGGCGGTCGTGACCTTGCGGACGCGCACCTCGTAGGTGAGCTTGTCGATCTCGAGATCGACAACGATCGCCGCGTAGGAGTAGACGCCGTACGCGTCGCCTCGGTAGGTCGCGTCGTCCCAGGTGACGTCCGGCGGCTTCTCGTACTGGACCTCGAAGCGGCGCGCGGGCGCCCCTTGGCACAGGGCCGCGGCGGCCTTCTTGAGCTCGGCCGTCGTGCGCGGCACGCGCCCGTGCTCCGCCTCGAACGCCCGTTTGAGGTCCTTCGTCGCGCGGCTGACCAGCCCGCCGACGATCATGCAGGTGCGGGAGGCCACGGTCGGTCCGGAGTCGGGAACCTTGTGCGTGTCGGGGGTCTCGACGGAGAACCAGGAGGCGGGAACGCCGAGCGCGTCGGACGCGACCTGGGCGAACATTGTGTTCGTGCCCTGGCCGATCTCGGTCGAGGCCGCGAGGACGATCAATTCGCCGGTCTTGGTCAGCGCGATGCCGGCCCGGCTGGCGAGATAGACCTCGCCTGACCCCGTGAAGCCCGCGCCGTGGTGGCAGACGGACAAGCCGATGCCTTTCCACGTCGGGTTCTTGGGATTCTTGTTCCAGCGATCGTACTCTTTGCGCTTGGCGGCGTACTTCGAATTCTTGACCGTCTTTTGGAGGCACTCCTCCGCGCCCACGGATTCCAGCAGATGCTGTCCCGTGGCCGTGGTCGATCCGAGCTTGAAAATATTCCTTTGCCGCAAGGTCAACGAATCGATTTTCAAGGCGTCGGCGATCTTTTCCCAATGAAGCTCGACGGCGAACAAGGTCTGCGGCGCGCCGAAGCCGCGGAAGGCGCCGTTGGGCGGCGTGTGGGTCATCACCACTTTGGATTTCACGCGCACATTCGGACATTCGTAGACGCCGGCCGCGTGCAAGGTGCCGCGAGAGAGCACGACGGCCGAGAGCGTCGCGTACGCGCCGCCGTCCATGACGACCTCGATGTCCTGGGCGAGGAGCTTGCCGTCCTTGGTCAGCCCGGTGCGGTGGCGCACGACGGCGGGATGGCGCTTGGTCGTCGCGGCCATGTCCTCGTGGCGGTCGTAGACGATCTTGACCGGGCGCCCGGCCTTGAGCGCGAGCAGGGCCGCGTGGCCGGCGAGCATGGAGGGGTACTCCTCCTTGCCGCCGAAGCCGCCGCCGGTGACGGTCTGGATCACGCGGATCTTGTCCTCGCCGCGGTTGAAGATCTGCTTCATCGCCTTGAGCACGTAGTACGGGCACTGGAGCGAGCCGGTCACGATGAGCACGCCGTCCTCTTCGTAGGCCGCGATCGCGTTGTTCTCGATGTAGGCCTGCTCCTGCGAGGGCGTGCGGTACTCGCCGGTCACGACGACGTCGGCGGCGGCGAAGCCCGCGTCGAGGTCGCCGCGAGAGATCAGGAACGACTTGAAGATCTTCTCCGACTTCTCCATGTCGAAGACGGGCGGCAGCGCCTCGTACTCGATCTTGACGCGCTTGGCCGCCTCATACGCCGTCGCCCGGTCGGCGTGCGCGATCAGCACGATCGCTTCCTCGCGATGGCGCACGATCCCATCGGCGAGCAGGGGCTGATCGGCCTCAATTAACGCCACCAAATTTTTTCCCGGTATATCCTTGGCCGTGACGACGACGCACTCGTCCCAGGGAAAGGAGGGATCGTAGCTGATCGATTTGATCTTGCCGTGCGGCACCGTGGAGCGCACCGTCACGCCGTGCCAGCAGCCCGGAATGGCCACATCGTCGAGATACAGCGCGCGCCCCGTCAGCTTCGCGGGCCCGTCCCGTCGCGGTTCGTTCTTCCCGACGCTCATAGCCGGAATATTAGCAAAACGGCCCGGCACCTACTTGGTTCCGGCTAACGCGCTCATGTGGTCGAAGTAGGCCATGAGGTCGTTGAGCTCGGAGGACGAGAGGTCGTCGAAGTCGGGCATCTTCGTGCGGCGAAAGGAGGAGGCCTTGCGGATGAAGGCCTTCAGGAACGACTTTCTCTGGTAGCGGGTGACGCCGCGCGGCTCGTTGAGGTCGGGGCCGACCGTGCCTCCGGCGCCGCTCATCGTGTGGCAGGAGATGCACGAGCGCTTGAAGGTCGCCCAGCCGCGCACCTCGGCCGAATCCGGAGCGGCGCCCCGCGGGAGCGCCTTCGGGTATTCGTCCTCGAGGACGGTCATCTTCACGCCCAGGATCTGCCACGGCCAGGGGTAGCCCTTTTTCGCGGTCTGCTCCGGGTTGGTCCACACGAGGTAGAAAGGGCCGGGAACGACGCCGCTCGGCATCGGCGGCCAGGCGGGCGAGTCCGCGTCGGCGAAGGCGATCATGCCCCCGTCGTTGAGCAGCACGGAAACCCGGGCGTGGGAGCGGTAGCCGTCGAGCGCGTCGAAGAACACCTCGCCGAGCACGTTTTCGCCCCAGCTCCCGCCGTAGGCGGCCGTCAGCAGATCCTTCAGCGGCACGGCCTTGTAGCGCTTACGCGTTTTGTAGAACGCGTCCTCGATCTCGATCGTCCGCGCCGCCGGCCGCTTGGCGAGGTCGGCCGCGGTCAGGCGCAGGACCTCTTTTTCTCCCGACACGAAGGAGAGGGCCGCGGGGGCGGCGTCGCCGGCCCGAGCCAGCGACACGGCAAAAATAAAAACGCCGAGGATGTTCATCCAGCGATTGTCCGAAATACGACGCGGCCGCGCAAACGGACCGTCGGACCCGTATGGATTGGGCCGTTTGGCTCATGTGGAATGGCCCGGTCATCCTTATAATGAGGCCATGAGGCGTTCCCTGTCCGCCGCCCTCTCCGGAATGTTGGCGCTCGCGTCCTTTCCCCGCGAGGCGACGGCCCAAGTCGTGCGCGCGACCGCGTTGACGGTCAACCCGTTGGGTCTAGCCATCGGTCTCCCCGCGTCGTCGCCGTCGCCCCTCCTGACTTCCGCGCTCTTGGCGAACCCTCCGTCTTTGCCGTCGTCCGTTGCGGCCCTCCACGCGCCGCCCATGGCGCCGCCGCCGATCGCCGCCGCCGTCGTCGCGACCCCGAAGGCGACCGTCGAGGCCGTCAAAGCCGTCGCGATCGCCGATCCCATCCTGCGGACCGCCAAGGCGGCGATGCCGCAGCCGCCGCAGGCGGCGCCATGGAGGGAGGCTCCGTCGGCTTCCGCTTTGTTCGACGGCAGCGCCGTTCGTTCCGCCCCGGCGGCCGGAGATCCCGTCGTTCCCGACGGCCCCCCCGAAGCGCGCGCTCCCCGTAAGCGCGACCTTCCGCGCCCTTTCACGAGCCGTCTCGCGCGCTGGACCGGCGCCGCGGCCCTGTATTCCGTGTATCGCGACGGCGTCCTCGTCCAGCGCTACGCGTCCCGCCTCAACGACCCGTCCGTGATCCCCGCCCGCCGCGCCTCCGCGGCTCGCCTGCTGTCCTCCCTCGGCCGCGTCGAAACCATCCCCACGCTGGGCTACGCTTACGAAAACGACCCTTCTCCGCACGTGCGCCGCGTCGCCCGGGCCGCGCTGCTCCGCATCGCGCTCGACGCGGAGCCGAGCCTCATCCGGACCCTGAAGTCGAACCCCCGCTCCGGCGCCCGCGAGTCCGCCGCGGTTCTCCTGGGCTGGCTCGTCCGCCACAGCGACGCCGCCGGCGCCGTCGACGCCCTCTCCGCCGCGGGCATGCTCGACCTCTCGGAGGACGGGCGCCTCGCCGCGATCCGCGCCCTCTCGCTCGCGCAGTCGCCGAAGGCGCTCGCGTCGTTGGAATGGATGCTTGATCAAGAGGCGCGCCCGCACATGCGCTCGGCCCTGGAGCTCGCCGTGGCCGAGGCGCGCCGCCACGCCGGGACGGGCCTGCACCGCTACCGGCCGCCGGACGACGAGCTGGCCGACACGCGCGGGCCGCTCCATGAAATCGCGCTCAAGCGCGCGATGGCCGTCGCGTCGATTTTCGTCGCCGTCGAGATGATCGGCGGCTTCATGACGGGGAACGTCGCGCTCAAGGCCGACTCGATGCATCTCGCGGCCGATCAGCTGATCAACGGGGCCGCGCTGTTCTCGATCTGGATCGCGCGGCGGCCGCCGAACTCGCGCAAGTCCTACGGCTACCTGAAGGTGGAGTCGGTCGTCGGCCTGCTCGGCGCCGGGGCCATCGCCTTCATGGG
>JAHFCD010000500.1 GCA_023249695.1 Elusimicrobiota bacterium | reverse complement strand
GACGACCGGATAGCCCTCGGTGACGGCGACCAGGATATAGCCCTCCGGCTTGCGGTGCACGGAGGCCGCGACCTCGGGCGCCGAGCCGAACAGGCCGGAGCCCTTGATCTGGATCTGCACGCGGTCGGACTTGCCGATGTAGGTGGACATGCCCTTGAGCTCGTGCTCGCCGGCGTCCACGGCGCCCTTGACGACGCGCAGCCAGCCCGTCTTCTCCGCGCCCGCGGGCTTGGCCGAAGCCGACGAGGCGGCGACCATCTCCGCCTGCTTTTGCGGCGCGATCACCATCGTCGCGTCGGACGCGGGCTGCGGGGCCTCGGCGGCCAGCTCGGCCTCGTTGAGGAAGACGACCGCGTGCTTGGCCACCCCCACGACGTCATTGTGGTGCAGGCCCGACTTCTTGATCCGTTTCTCGTTGACGAAGGTGCCGTTCGTGGACTCGAGGTCCTCGACGTAATAGCCGCCGCCCTCCAGCGTCAGCCGGCAATGGTGCCCGGAGATCGCCGGGTTGTCGATGACGACGTCGTTGTCGGGTTTTCGGCCGATGGAAATAGACTCCTTTTCCATGGCGATTTCCTTAATGACGGCCGCGTTGAACTTCAGCAGCAGCTTCGGCATCAATATCTCCCTGAGAACGATCAGCGCCCGAACAGGCGCGACACCAGATTTTTGACTCCGCCGCCCGGGGGCGGGACTTTGGCGACCACGATCGAGATGTTGTCCACCCCGCCCGCCGCGCGGGATTTGGCGATGAGAACGTCGACGATCTTCTGCGGCTCCTGCTCCGCGGCGATCACCGCGGCCACCTCCGCGTCGACGAGCATCTTGGAGAGTCCGTCGGTCGCGAGCAGAACGATGTCGCCCGGAAACAGGGGGTGATCGGCGACGTCGACCCGGACCTCCTTCTCCGCGCCGAGGGCGCGCGTCAGGATGTTCTGCTGGGGAGAGCGCGCGGCCTCGTCGGAGGTGATCTGCCCCCGCTTGACCTGCTCGCCGACGAGCGAATGGTCCTCGGTGAGCTGGATCAGCGCCCCTCGCCGCCACAGGTAGAGCCGGCTGTCGCCGACGTGCGCCACGGTCATGGACTTCGCGTCCACGATCGCGGTCACCACGGTCGTGCCCATGCCGGCGTCGTTCGGCAAGGCCCGCCCCTTTTCGTAGATCATCTCGTTGGCCGACTTCACGAAAAATTCGAGCTGGCGGCCGCGCGGAGTCAGCCCGGGGCTGCCCCCCTCCGGGACGATGGTCTTGTCGCCGCCCAGCATCGTCCGCGCGTGGGCGACGATGGTCTTGCAGGATAGATCGCTGGCCACCTCTCCGCTGTTGTGGCCGCCCATGCCGTCGGCGACGACGAGCAGTCCGAGAGCCGGCTCGACCGTGAAATTGTCCTCGTTGTTCTTGCGCACGCAGCCCGGATCCGTCGCGCCGGCCACTTCGACCCTGTCCTTGGTCTTCATACGGGCTCCTGCGGATGAGGCTTGATCTTCGCGGTCGAATCCATGCTCTGCGTCGGCTGTATGCGCATCGTCGCGTTCGGGTCGCTCTCCGGCTGAGGCAAGGCCGCCTTCACCGCGGGGCCGACGCCGCCGCGCTGCGGCTGCTCGATGGACATGGCGTTGAAATCGGACGGGCTCGCGGGCATCGCGCCGCTCGGATTCGTCTTCACCGAATCAACCGGGGCCGGGGCCGAGGCCTTCGGCTTGTCGTTGAGGCCGGGAATCGTGATCTCCGGCCCGATCAAGACGGTTTTGTCCGACGCTGGGGCCGCCTTCGGCGCGACGACCGGCGCCGCGACGACGGGCTTGATCTCGGAGGTGATCGCGGCCTCGGCCTTCGGCGCGGGCGCGGGCGCCTTCGGCGCGGGAGGCTTGATCTCAAGAGTGCTCTGAATCTTACGCGCCATCGGGCTCAGGGCGGCCGGGGGCGGCGCCGCGGGCTCCTCCGCGACGAGAACGGGCGCAGGCGCGGCCGCCGGAGCCGGAGCCGGACCGCCCTTGAGCACCGCGCGAATCGCGGCCGCAAACTCGGAGCCGCGCTGGTAGCGTTCGTCCGGGCTCTTGGCGAGCCCTTTGTTGATGACGGCGCTCAGGCCCGCCGGCAGATCCGCCTTGACCGTGAGGATGTCGGGATGGGGATCGTTGGCGATCTGGAACAGCAAGGTGCCGATGCCGTCGCCGCCCTTGAAGGGCTTCTCTCCGGTCGTCAGCTCGAACAGCGCGACGGCGAGCGAGAACAGGTCGGAGCGGCCGTCCACCTTCTTGCCGGCGACCTGCTCGGGGCTCATGTACGACGGCGTCCCCATCACGGTGCCGGTCGCCGTCTTGGAGGAAGAGGTGATGCGCGCGATGCCGAAGTCGGCGACGCGGATCGAGCCGTCCTTCAGGAGCATCACGTTGGCGGGCTTGATGTCGCGGTGGACGATGCCCTGCGCGTGCGCGTAGTCGAGCGCGTCGGCGACGATCGCGACATAATCGAGGGCGCGTTCGATCGGGAGCAGCCCGTCCTTCT
>JAHFCD010000499.1 GCA_023249695.1 Elusimicrobiota bacterium | reverse complement strand
TGCCGGGCGCGGGGGGGCTCGCGAAGCGGTGTCCGATCACGCTCACGTTCAGCCCACACAGCTTCAGCGCGTTTCCGAAGGTGACCTGCTGCGAGGTCTCCAGGCCCCCGGGAGTCGAGAACTCGCTCTGATAGACGAGGTAGAAGCCGTCCGTACCCTCCCCGACCTCGACCATCTTCGTGCCCGGCAGCAGCTGCGACAGCGCGCGCGGATCCTTCATGATCTGCTCGCGCAGGCTCACGAGGTCGCGCGCGGCGGCATCGGCCGTCAGCGCGCCGAAAAGCTGGGTCAGAAAGCGCTCGAACTGGGACTTCGGGATGACCATCGTCTGCGGCCCGCCGCGGTTCTCGGCGAGCCAGGCGGGGCCCGTCCGGCCCACCGCCTCGGCGCGGCGCGCGAGCTCGGGGGACAGGCGGCCGAGGTCGCCGACGGGTTCGAGCTCCTTGTCGAGCGCCGCGCGCTCGACGGCCAGGGCCTTGAGGGTCTCGGCCACGGCCTTCGACGCCGCGTCGCGCGCGCGCTCGGCGCGGCGGGCCTCGATGTTGGTCTCCAGGACGCTTCGCGTTTTATCCTGGATCGCCGAGATGTTCTGCGCGACGCGGGACAGCGCCGTCTCGTTGGGATTGTCGAGCTGCTGGAGCCAGCCGACGACGGTGGTGCGCTGCTCGTTGATGCCCTTGCGGGACTTCTCGAGAGCGGCCTTGAACTCGAGCGCGGCCTTGCGCTCCGCGTCGAGGGCCTCGTCGCCGCTGTGGTAGACCTCGCCCAAGGTGTCGTAATAATTCTGCACCTGGCCGACGGTGTTGACGCCCTCGGCGCTCCACGACATCTTCTGCCCGAACAGGTCGGCGCCCTCGCGCGCGACGACGGCCAGGCGGTTGAACGCGGCGACCTTGCGGTCTAAAATATTTTCGCCGCCGGCGAGATCGCCGCCGACCCACGCCAGGTCGGCGTCGAGGTCGGCGAGGCCCTCGTTGAGCCCGATCGCGGCGCGGGCGAGGAAGGCCTCGAAGACGGGGATGCGGTCCCGGAGATACGCGTCGGAGGAGGTCACCAGGGCATCGGAGAACAGGAAGCGCGCGAGGCACTCGGCGTAGGAGTCTCCGGTCGCGGCGGAAGCGGTGGTGGGGACGAGGCGCTTGATGGCTTCGAGGCCGAGGAGGGCGATCTTCTGGTTGTTCGAGACGTCGAGGGGGGGCTGGGTGCCGGTCGGGATGCCGGAGCCTCCGCCGACGGCGAGGTCCGCGCCGCCTGAAGCGGCGAGGGCCGCGTCGGCGACCTGCTTGATGGCCGACGCCATGTTCTGCAGGACTCTGGCGTCGGCCATGGATTTGAGGCGCGGGCCGGTGGAGGGGGAATCGGGATCGAGATCGACGGGCAGCTTATATTTAGCGGCAAAGGAGTGGGCGGTTCCGGTCAGACCGTCGAGCTGCGTCAAAATATTATTCACGACAACGGCGGAGGCGTTCATTTTGACGGCCCTTACGCGACGCTCATCACCATAAACGGCGGCGCGACGGACCAGCGAATAAGGCACATTTTCGCCGTAAAGATCCTCCCTCTCGGTATTTCCCGGATCTTTACGGCGTCTCATCGAGTCTTGATAGTCGACGACGATCTTTTTGTAATCCTCGTATTGCTTGCGCACCTGAGCAATGCCGGCGCGGGCGGCGCTGGGATCGTAGGCTTTGGCGCCGTTGGAGGCCAGGCCCCACGGCAATGCTTTCCTCAATCCCTCGGCGATGCGCAGGTAAAGCTTCTTTTTTTCCTTAAATAACGTCGCGTAGCCGTCGTCGCTGCCGTTGGGATCGCTTTGCGCGATGCGGTCGTGCTGGAAAGGGAGCAAGGTGTGGTCGAGGAGGTCCTGCAGGTTCGCCAGCATCGGCGCGAGGGTCTCCGAGATCAGCGCGCGCTTGCGGTCGATCAGCGCCTGGGCCTGGGCGGGGGGCACGCCCGCGTTCAGCCAGGCCTCGTCGGCGGCGACGTCGTCGAGGACGGCCTGCAGGCCCGCGACCGACTGGACGAACGCGGCCTTCGCCTTCGGAAGCACGTCCGCGATGGGCTTCTCGAGCGCCTTCGCCGTCGCCTTCGCCTCGAGGCGCCTCACCGTCAGATCGCCCAGGAAAGGCGCGAGCTTGGACAGGTCGATCTTCAGGGTCTTCGCCTCGAACCCGGCGTCGGTGTCCGGAAACGAGACCGCGTCGAGGCGGTCGAGCAGGTCGGGGAGCAAGGTCCGCAGCTCGTCGGCCGAGCGGCCCTTCAAGCGGGGAAGCGCCGCGCCGGGGGCGCCTTTCTCGATCAGCTCGGACAGGGCGTCGGCGCTCTCCGCGAGGGAGTCGCTCGCGGCGCCCAGGCGCGTCTCGAGGTCGACCTGCTCGGCGCGCCACGCGATCAGCGACTCCAGGCGCGAGCCTCCGAAATCGTCGGCCACGCGCGTGGTCCCGTTCGGGTCCAGCGCGCGCTCGATCGCCGCGAGCATCTTCGCGTGCTCGTCGCGCTGGCCGCGCCA